>CADEHD010000001.1:0-2861 GCA_902827055.1 uncultured Chloroflexota bacterium
GGCCACCGCACGCGCTCAAGGCGCCCCGGCGGTGGCCGACCCCTCTCCATGGTGCTCGGTCGCCTGGTTCCCTACTTGCCCCGCCGCGCCAGTCCCAGCGCATCCGACCACGCCCAGGCATCAATGATCGTCTGGCCGTCGTCGCCGTGTGACGGCAGCGCACCGAGCACGCTCAAGATCGTGCAGACCTGGCCGCGGTGCTCCGCGCCGTGGTTGATCACCTGGATCAGCAGCACGTTCGCCTCGATCTGGACGCGCACGCCGGGCTCCTCCTCGACGACGATCGCGGAGCCACCCAGGGCCTGCGCCCGCTCGATCAGCGCGGTGGCGCACTCGCGGACGCTCGCCTCGAGGGCATCGAAGCCCGGCCATGCCGCGCCCCGCGATCGGATCGCCAGGGATGGCGCCCCGCCGAGCCGGCGCACGGTCAACGCCTCCGCCCCCACGAAGTGGACCAGCGTGTCGCGGATCGACCCGTAGGCGCCCGGCGCTGTCGCATCGAGCTGCTCATCGCTGAGCGCGCGGCACACCGCAATGAGCCGCAGGTTCGCCCACTCGTTCTGGCGGTACAGGTCGGTGAGGAGGTCAGCCATCGACGGATCGTAGGCCGCCGCGTGTGGCTGCGTGTCGTTGTGGTTGAGGGTGGGGCGCCGTCTGCCCCGAGATCACGCCAGGGCCGGGATCTCGAGGTCCCGGCCCTGTGGCGTATCAGGGAAGAGGGGGCGGCTCAGGCCGCGCGGAGCTCCAGCTGCACGGCCGTGCCGTGCTCGGTCTGTGCCTCGATCCAGGCGCGCCCGCCGTGGCGTTCGACCAGCCGACGGACGGTGGCAAGCCCCAGGCCGAAGCCCGGCGACTGGGCGCGCGTCCGACCGCGCACGCCCGGCTCGAAGGCGCGCTCCCCGAGGGAGCTCGGGATGCCCGGTCCCCGGTCGGAGACCGTCACGACCCAGTGCGCGCCCTCGCGGCTGGCGTCGACGCGAACGTGGGGTGCCTCGCCAGGGCGAGCGTGTGTAATCGAGTTGAGCAGCAGGTTGGTGAGCACCCGCTCCATGTCGGCAGGGTCCGCGGCGACCACCGGCAGCGTGCCCCGCTCGATCACCGCGCCGGACTCCACGATGCGCGCGTGGAGGGAGTCAAGGGCGTGCGAGAGGGCACGACCGAGGTCGGCGCGCCGCTCCGATTCCTGGCCCAGGCTCTGCTCGAGCAGCGTCTCCACCCGCTCGGCAGCCAGCGAGGCGCGCCCCAGGGCATCGCCGGCGCGGCGCGGTAGCCTGCCCATCGAGCCGCTTTCGACCAGGTCCAGGAGCGTACGTGTCGTGCTCAGCGGCGCGCGGAGGTCGTGCGCCAGGCCGGCGAGGTTCGCGTCCATCGACGCGTGCGGGAGCGAGTTCCGGGCGAGGTCGTAACCGACAGCCATCGACGCCGACACGAGCAGGCCGACCGCGATCATCGCCGCGGGCACGCTCCACGGAAGCACGCCTGCGATGAGCAGACCCAGGTCGGCCAACGCGAGAAGGCCAACACCCGTGATGAGCAGCACCGCCGTGCGCGCCGGCCGCCCCGCCATCGAGCGGGGAGCCCCGTGCGGAGTTGCACTCGAGCGCACGACCCGCGACGCGTACGCCGCGGGCAGGTCCGCCGTCGGGTGGGCGGAGTCAGAGTTCATGGATTGCAAGGAGTGCGCCATCTGGGCGTCCCTTCCCGATGTGGTGGCGGGTGCCACTGGGAACACCCTATGGGGGACTGCCCTCGGCTCGTATCGGTAAACTCCCGACAATCCAGGCAAGGAGCGCCGTTGACCACCCCCGATCCCGTGGAGGCACTGCGCGAGCGCATGGCCGCGGAACTCCCCGCCGGCCTGATCGCGCACATTGACCGCGTCGTGCACATCGCGGGGCTCCTCGCGCGCCAGCACGGCGCCGACGAGGAGCTCGCGCGGTTCATGGCGCAGGCCCACGATGTCGCGCGACACCTGGAACCGGCCGCGCTGCTCCAGCGCGCCGAGCGCCTCGGCCTTGAGATCGACCCGGTGGACCGCAGCGAGCCCGTGCTGCTGCACGGCCCGGTCGGGGCCGTCGACCTCTATGAGCGCTTCGGCGTGCGCGACGAGCGCGTGCTGCACGCCGTCCACTGGCACACCAGCGGGCACATCGACTACGGCCCCGAGGCCTGGGCGATGTTCATCGCAGACAAGATCGACCCCACCAAGGTCGAGCGGTGGCCAGCGCTGGCCGACGTGCGCGATGGCGCCTGGCTCTCCCTCGAGCGCGCCGCGCTGACCTACCTCGACCTCCTGCTGGTCCACGCCGTCACCGAGCGCTGGCAGATTCATCCGGCCAGCGTGCTCGCCCGTAACGCCCTCATCGCCCGGCTCGACTGAGGTTCCGGGCTCCGCCCGGTTCCACTCGAGACCCGCGCACCCGTCCACGTTGCCAGTCGCGTCCTGTGGCGTCCCGTCAGGTCGTCCTACGTCATCTGACTGAGGCAGTACGTCACACCCGGCGCCGCGTGCTACCGACCGATTGTGGCTCTCCGTAACGCGTCGCTATTACTCGCGCACGTCCGCTCGCCACTCGACGCACGACCGGCGAAGCGAGCGAACGAAACGCACGCATGAGTGCAACAGGAGGGTTTCGAGGAGCGAACGGATGTTCTAGTGTGCTCGGGCGCTTGCAGCAGGAGGTCGGCGGATGAGGGACATCCTCGGATGGGTGAGCGCAGCGGAGGAGGCCACGGTGCTGGCGACCGGACTGGCGAACGCAGGGTACTTCCTGGCGCGGGCAGGGACGAGACCGCCTCGGCGAGTTGCCGCGCTGCTGCTCGCGGCGCTCTACGGCGGCACCGCCCTGTTGGCCCTCGTG
>CADEHD010000001.1:2961-13946 GCA_902827055.1 uncultured Chloroflexota bacterium
CGCTGAACCCCCTCGACACCGCGATCGCGCGCGGCGACCTCGAGGTCGTGACGCTGCGACTCCTGCTCGGCGTGATCGGGGCGCTCGAGGACGCGCGTGCAGGCGCCGCAGCGACCCGCGAGGAGCTGCTCGCGCTCATGTCTCCACCGGAGGGCGACCGATGAGCGCCTCGGCCGCGCGACCGCGGGTGCCCGCGTTCTACGAGCGAGCGCTCGGTGGCGCCGAACACGCCGAGCTGCTGGAGGCGTTCCAGGAGGCCCACCGGGAGCGCGGCCTGGAGGGAGAGGCCGCGCTGCTCCGGGCGCTCCTTCGCACCACCCTGCAGCGCCAGCCCGAGGACTGGGACCTGCTGCTCTCCGGCGTGCGCCTGCTGGTCAACGTGCTGCTGGCGCAACACCGGTTGTCCGGGCAGCAGGCCGAGGACCTCGTCGGCTCCCTGGCTGGCGTCGTCGAGCGAGTCGAAGCCATGTTCGGAGGTTCCGATGCCGCAGCGTGACGACTCGGCGGCGCGGCGCCGCGCCATCAACGAGCGGCTGGCGACCGTGATGCGGCGCGCGTTCGGCCGTCGCCAGCCGCTGCCGATGGACGCGACCGCCGACGTGCGCCTGCGCCACCTGGAGGCGGACGTCGCCGAGGTGCGCTCGCGCGTCAACGCCCTCTTCTTCGCCGCGCTCAGTTCGCTGGCGCTCGAGCTCCTGGGGCGGGTGACGCAGTGACCTCGATGCCCGGTGCCACCTCCGTCAGTCCGGCGCTGCCCACGCTGCGCCCGTACCAGGTCGAGATCGCGAGGGCGTTGCTGCGCCTCGTGTTCCGTCGCGAGGGCGGGTCGATCTCCGTGGAGATCGCGCGCCAGGGCGGAAAGAACGAGCTCTCGGCGCAGGTGGGCCTGCTGACGCTCCTCACGCACGCCGCGCGCGGCGGCTCGGCGATCAAGTGCGCCCCCACCTACACGCAGGCGGCGATCTCTCGAGAGCGCCTCGCGCGGCGCGCGCGTGAGGCCGGGCTTGGCGCGCTCGTGCGCAGCGAAGGAGGCGCGCTCCGCTGCGGCCACGCGAGCGCGCGCGTGCTCTCCGCGGAGCCGAACGCGAACGTCGTGGGCCACACCGCCGACGTGCTCCTGGAGGTGGACGAGGCGCAGGACGTGCGACCGGAGAAGTTCGACCGTGACTTCCGTCCGATGGCCGCCTCCACTGACGCGCCCGTGGCCTTCTACGGGACCCCGTGGGGCGCCGATTCATTGCTCGAGCAGGCCAAGGCCAGCCATCGAGCCGCGGAGCGGGCGGGCGGGCCCCGTCGTCACTTCCGCTTCGACTGGGAGCAGGTCGCGCGCTGCGTGCCCGCGTACCGGGCGTACGTCGAGCGCGAGCGCGCTCGCCTCGGGGAGCAGCACCCGCTGTTTCGCACCCAGTACCTGCTCGAAGTCGTCCACGCCGCCGATCGCCTCCTCGACGCCGCGACGCTGGCCCAGCTCGAGGGGCGGCACGCCCGTCTGCGCGGGGCCGTCCCGGGAGAGCGATACGTGGCCGGCCTCGACCTGGCGGGGCCCGATCGGAACGGCGTACAGCGCGACCGCGACTGGACGGTGCTCACCATCGCGCGCGTCGCGCCTCGTGCCGGTGGTCCCGCGCTCGAGGTGGTCGAGCTCCAGGCCTGGCAGGGCGAACCGACCGAGAGCCTGATCGACGTGCTGGCCGACCGTTTGCGTAGCGTCTGGCGCGTGCGCCGCGTTGCAGTCGACGCCACCGGGCTCGGTGGGCCTATCGCCGACCTGCTCGCGGCGCGGCTTGCTCGAGGCGTCGTCGAGCCGGTCGTGTTCACCGCCGAGCGGAAGTCACGCCTCGGGTTCGGGCTGCTCGCCGCGGCGCACTCCGGGCGGCTCCGCCTGTTCGACGGCGACGGGTCGGCGGAGTGGATCGAGTGCCGCCGACAGCTGCGGATGGCGCGCGCCGCGTACCGCGAGGGCCGCACGCTCCAGTTCGACGTCGACCCCGCGGACGGACATGACGACTACGTGCTGAGTCTCGCGCTGTGCGTTGCCGCAGCGCGTCGGGAGAGCGGATCGCGAACGGCTCAGGGCCGGTTGGTGCAGACGGAGGAGGTGCCTGCTTGACCACCATGATCGAACTGACCGAGTTCCGCGTGGGACGAGGTGACGGCTCGCGGCGACCGCGCGAGGACGCGCTGCCGGAGCACCTGGACTACCGCGACGACGGCTGCACGGTGTTTCCGTCGTGCCTCAGTTGCCCGCTGCCGCGGTGCCGGTACGACGTCCCCGGAGGCGCGCGGGCGATGCTGAACGTGACACGGGACGCCGAGATCCGGCGGATGCGTGAGGAGGGCGACCTGCCCGTGGATGAAATCGCGAGCCGCTTCCGCGTGTCGCGCCGCACTGTGTTCCGCGTGCTCACGCCGAAGCGCGTGGAGAGCGTGGGAGGTGCGGCATGACCTCGAACCCGGCCGTGACCGACCTCGGCGCCAGTCGCGAGGCCCGCGGCATTCCCGGGCAGGATGGGGGCACGTCGTCGATTCCGCGCGCGATCGAGGGCCGCGACCTCGAGCGGTTCCGCCGCTACCGCGAGTACCTCGAGTACTACGACGGGCGGCGCGGTGCGCCGGCGACGGGCCGCCGCGAGCGGGCACTCTCCTTCAACTACGCGCGGACGATCGTGGAGAAAAGCGCGTCGTACCTCGTCTCCGCCCATCGTCCGGTCGTGCTGCCCGAGGATGACAGCGCGGAGGCGGCCGCCCGCGCCCGTGCTGCCGAGCAGGCACTCCTGCGCGTGTGGGACGACAACGACGTAGCACACCTCGATATGGAGACCGAGATCGACACCGCCGTGCTCGGCGACGGCGCGTTCAAGGTCGTCTGGGACGACGCCGAGCGACGCGTCGTCGTCAGCGCCCCCGATGTGCAGGGCCTGCACGCGTGGTGGATCGGCGACGACGTGCGTCGAGTCTGGCGCATCGCGTCTCGCTACGAGCTGAGCGCCGACGAGTACGAATCGCGGTATCGGGAGACGCTGCGCGCTCGCTTCGGCCGGCGCCCCGCAACGGTCGACATGATCGAGGCGTGGACCGCGGATCGATTCGAACTCTGGGTCCAGGGTGAGCTGCGCGAGGCTCGGCCCAACCCGTACGGCATGTTGCCGTACGTCATCTACCCCAACGTGCCGAGGCCCAAGCAGCTGTGGGGCCTGTCCGACATCGAACCCCTCCGCGAGTCGCTCGCGGAGCTCAACCGGGCGCTCACCCAGCTGAGTCGCATCCTGGAGCTGTCCGGGAACCCGATCGCGGTGCTGGAGAACGTCGAGGAGGCGCGCGACATCGCGGTGCAGCCTGGTGCGGTGTGGGAGGTCCCGGAGCAGGCCCGGGCCTACCTGCTGGACCTGCTGCAGGGCGGCGGCGTGCGCCTCCACGTCGAATACGTCGACCTGGTGTACCGGACCTTGCACGACCTCGCCGAGACACCCCGGGTTGCCTTCGGAGACAGCGGCGGAGACCGCTCCGGCGTGGCGCTCCAGACCGAGCTCGACCCGTTGTTGCGCAAGATCCAGCGGAAGCGACTCGTGCGAACCGCCGCGTTCCGACAGCGCGACCGCCTCGTCCTGCGCGTGCTGGAGCACCACACCGGCCAGCGCTACGAGGGCGTGCGCACCGACATCGCCTGGGGCCCCGTCTTCCCGCGCGATCCCTCGCTCCTGGTCTGGGGCATGAGCTGATGGCACGAGCCTGATCGCCGCAGGCCGGCCTCAGCTCGCGGCCGTTGCGCGGCCGTTGCGCGGTCGCAGTACGCGGTCGCAGCGCGTGACCTCGGCGAGGCGAGAACGCGAGGGCCGTGACCGTGACGTGCGCGTGAGGTTTGATATCATGCTTGTCTCGGTCACGGGCCCGCGCTTGCCCTCGTTAGTTGGCCGAGAGATGAGCGCCATGGCCACCTACGCACCGACGGCACCCGCGTCCGGACACATGGCCGTGCACCTGCGGCTCATCGGGCGCGCGTGGCGCCATCGCTGGGGGTTGTTCCTCACCACCGTCGGCCTCATCGGCTCCACGGCGATGGTCGTCGTGACCCCCAAGCTCGTGGGCTGGGCCATCGATACTGGTCTCGGCGTGAACCCCGAGACCGGCGCCGTGTCCGGCGACCCGCGCACGCTCCTGTGGGCGGGCGCGTTGCTGACCGCCGCGGCCCTCGCTCGAGGCGGCTTCGCGTACCTGCAGCAGTACATGGGCGAGAACGTCTCGCAGGCCGTGGCCTACGACTTCCGCAACGACATCTACGACCACCTGCAGCGGTTGTCGTACGCGTACCACGATGACGCGCAGATCGGGCAGATCATGTCCCGCGCGACGCAGGACGTGGAGGGCGTGCGCTTCTTCGTCAGCATGGGCCTCATTCGCATGGCCTACGTCGTAGTGCTGGTGGTCATCTCCGCGTGGCTGATGATCCAGACGAACGCACTCGTGGCCGCCGTCGGGCTGGCCTTCGTACCGATCGTCGCCGCGCAGGCGGCGTGGAACTCGCTGCGGCTGCGCCCGATCTGGCTCGAGGTGCAGGACCTGCAGGGCCAGCTCTCGACCATCCTCCAGGAGAACCTCACCGGGCAGCGCGTGGTCAAGGCCTTCGGGCGCGCAGACTTCGAGGAGCAGAAGTTCGACGCGCGGGCTCGCGAGCTCTTCGAGTCGTCCCTGATGACCAGTCGGATCCAGGCCTTCCAGGAACCGCTGATGATGTCGCTCTGGCTGCTCTCGCTGGCGCTCGTGTTCTGGGTCGGCGGCCTCGAGATCATCGCGGGGCGGATGACCGTCGGCGACATGGCCGTGTTCCAGCTCTACCTCACGATGCTGCAGGTGCCCGTGCGCTCGGTCGGCTTCGTCGTCAATATCTTCGCGCGAGCGCAGTCCTCGGGAGAACGCATCTTCGAGATCCTCGACGCCGAGTCGGCCGTTCGGGAGCGGCCCGGCGCCGGCGCCCTCCGCGCCAGCGCGGGCGACGTCGTTTTCGAGGACGTCTCGTTCGGCTACGACGCCGTCTCCCCCGTCCTTCGCCACATCGACGTACACGCTCAGCCCGGCGAGATGGTGGCGCTCCTGGGGCCGACCGGCTCCGGGAAATCGACGGTGGTCAACCTCCTGCCGAGGTTCTACGACGTGACCTCCGGCGCGATCCGCATCGACGGGCAAGACATCCGCGATGTGACGCTCGATTCCCTGCGCTCCGCGATCGGCATCGTGCAGCAGGACGTGTTCCTGTTCGCGGCGACCATCGGCGAGAACATCGCCTACGGCCGCCCCGGCGCGACCCAGGCGGACATCGAAGGCGCGGCACGGGCGGCGCGCATCCACGAGTTCATCATGGGCCTGCCCGATGGGTACGACACGTGGGTAGGCGAGCGCGGCGCGACGCTCTCGGGCGGACAGCGCCAGCGCGTCGCGATCGCCCGCACGCTGCTGCTCGACCCCCGCGTGCTGGTCTTCGACGACTCCACGTCGTCCGTCGACATGCGTACCGAGTTCGAGATCCAGGAGGCCCTGCAGAACCTCATGCGCGGGCGCACGACCTTCGTCATTGCGCAGCGACTGCGGACCGTGCAGCAGGCCGACCAGATCCTCGTGATGCGCGACGGCGAGATCGTCGAGCGCGGACGGCACGCCGAGCTCCTCGAGGCCGGCGGCCACTACCGCGAGATCTACGACCTGGAACTCCGTGACCAGGAGGAGGCGCGTGCCGCCATCCCCGAGGCCGCCGCGGCCGGGGACGCCTGATGGCCTACTGGGGAGGCGGCGGCCCATCCGGGTGGAGCGGCGGCGGTCCTGGCGAGGGCGGCGGCGGCCGGCGCGGCCGCACGGACGGCTGGGACTACGACGAGCTGGGCAAGGTCTACGACCCGGCCCTGTTCAGGCGGCTGCTCCCGTTCATGGCTCCGTTCAAGGGGCGCGCGATCCTCGCGGTGATCGCGATGACCATCTACTCGGCGACCTCGTATGCACAGCCGTACGTCATCGGGCGCGGCATCGAGCGGTTGCGGGCCGATCCCAACGCCAGCGACCTCGCCACCGTCGGCGGTTCGCTCGTCGTACTCGCGATCCTGTCGTGGCTCACCCAGTGGTGGCAGCGCCTGATGACCGGGTACATCGGCCACCACATCCTGTACGACATGCGCAATCGCCTGTTCACGCACCTCCAGAAGCTGTCGCTGCGCTTCTACGACAACCAGGAGGTCGGACGCGTGATGTCGCGCGTGACCTCCGACGTGGTCGTGCTACAGGAGCTGCTGACCACCGGGCTGCTGAACGTCCTCGCGGACTTCCTCGGCCTCGCGCTGATCGTCTTCTTCCTCGTTGCGCTGGACTGGCAGCTCGCGCTCGTCTCGATGTCCGTCATCCCCGTCATGCTCCTGTTCATGTGGTGGTGGCAGGGCCGCGCGGCGCGCACGTTCATCCGCGTGCGGCAGGCGATCGCCCTCGTGAACTCGAACATCAACGAGAACGTGTCCGGCGTGCGCGTGGTGCAGTCGCTCGGCCGTGAGGGCAAGAACCTCGAGGAGTTCGAGCGCCTGAACCGCATGAACCTCACCTCGAACCTCGACGCCAGCAAGCTGCAGGCTGCGGTGATGCCGATGGTCGAGTTGTTGTCGACCGTCGCAACCGTCCTGGTCCTGTTCGTGATCGGCGTGCGCCTGGCCGGGGGGAGTCTCGGAGGCGAGTCAGCGCTGGGGTTCGCGGTCGCGTTCACCCTCTACATCCAGCGTTTCTTTAACCCCGTGCGCGACATCGTGCTGCAGTACACGCAACTCCAGCGCGCGACCGCGGGCGCGCACCGCGTGTTCGAGCTGCTCGACTGGGAGCCCGAGATCCAGGACGCGCCGAACGCCGTCGTCATGCCCGACATCGAGGGCAAGGTCGACTTCCATCACGTCGACTTCGCGTACGTGCCCGGCGTCCCCGTGCTTCGCGATTTCGACCTGCACGTGCAGCCGGGGGAGACCATCGCGCTGGTGGGACACACCGGCGCCGGCAAGACCTCCGTGACTGCGCTCATCAACCGCTCGTACGAGATCAACGGCGGCAGCATCGAGATCGACGGTGTCGATTTGCGCCAGATCGAGCGCGCCTCGTTGACCAGGCGGATGAGCGTGGTGCTCCAGGAGCCGTACCTGTTCTCCGGCACGATCGCCGACAACATTCGCTACGGCCGGCTCGAGGGCAGCGACGCCGACGTGCGCCGGGCCGCCGAGGCCGTCGGCGCGAACGGCTTCATCGAGCGCCTGCCGCTGGGCTACGCCACTGAGTTGCACGAGCGCGGCCAGAACCTCAGCGTCGGCCAGCGCCAGCTCATCGCGTTTGCGCGAGCGATCATCGCGGAGCCTCGCATCCTCATCCTCGACGAGGCGACCGCGAACGTGGACACGCAGACGGAACGCGTGATCCAGCGCGCGTTGCAGGTCCTGCTCCGCGGGCGCACCTCCTTCGTGATTGCGCACCGCCTGTCGACGATTCGCGACGCGACGCGCATCGTGGTCATGGAGGCGGGCCACATCGCGGAGATCGGTTCGCACGAGGAGTTGATGGGACTCGGTGGGATCTACGCGGACCTGTACCGCATGACGTACTCCCGCCAGGGCGAGGCCGCCGTCGCCGTGGCCGGCGACAGCCCGTAGACACCCCGGTCGGCCGAGGCGGCGCGCCGCGCCGTGTTCGGCCGTCGTACGCCAGCGTTGCGGACCCTCGGATGCGCGCAGGCCCTTGCCGGGCGCGTACCATGAACTCGTGAGGGAACGCACGTGCTCGATGGCGAGCACAGTGCCGCACCCGGAGCGCATCGGAGGCTGACATGGCTGCAACTCGGCTGACCCGCGAGAAGAACGGCGCGATGCTCGGCGGCGTATGTGCCGGGATCGCGAACACCTATCACGTCGACGCGACCCTCGTGCGTGTCGCGTTCGTGCTGCTCACCATCCTGTCGAGTGGTCTCGGGCTTGTCTTCTACGTCGCGGCGTGGCTCGTGATGCCCGCCAGCGGGCAGGCCTCGATGGGCGCCGGCGAGATTGCGCGCGCGAACATCGACGACGTCGTCACCACCGCGAAACAGCGCGTGGTAGACCTGACTCGCGCGCGCCCCGACACGATCAAGAGCGGCGCACGCCGCGCCGCCGATGACCTCGCGAGGGCCGCACGTGGCGCGCGCGACACCTTCTCGATGGGCGGGACCACGACCGGCGGCGCCACCCCGGACGCCGCCGCCTGGCGCCCGCCCGAGGCGAACCCGCGCGCGCGGCACGGCGGGTTCAAGCCACCGCGCAACCGCCCGCCCGTGGAACGCGTCTAGTGACTCCCGAAGGCCTCGCCGACGCGGAGCGCGCGCGGCTCGTCGGGTTGGTGGATGCCGGGGGCGTGGCGTTCTGGCGCTACCTCGATATCACGCTCGAGGAGCTGCACGACGTCGGCCACGTGACGCTGCGGATGCCCATGCGCGCCGAGCTCGAGACCCGGCGCCCCGGCGTGATGCACGGTGGCGCGCTCGCCTCGCTGATCGACGCTGCGTGCGGCGGCGCCGTGACCACGCTCCGCCGCGCCGATGACGACACGTGGACCGGACAGGCCACCACCGACCTCAACATCACGTACCTCAACGCCGCCACCACCGACGTCCTGGCCGAGGGCCGCGTGCTGAGGAGCGGTCGCGCGATCGCCTACGCGCAGGCGGAGATCCGAGACCTCGCTGGCAACGTGGTAGCCGTCGGGCGCGCCACCTACATGATCCTGCGCCGCTGACAGCAGAGAGCCCGCAGCGGCGCCGCGTGGCGCGCTGCTCGCGCTACTCGGAGAGCAGGTCGCCCGGGATCGCGCTCGCATCACCGAGGCGGCGCACCACTGAGAAGCGCGGCGCACCCTCGGGGTGTCGCCCGCGCGGCCAGTGCGCGATCTCGGTCACCGAGGCGTGCGGCACCGCGGTCTCTGCCATCCACGCGTTCCTCGAGGTCAGACCCCACGCCCAGCGCAGTGCCGCGTCGATCACGCCCGCGTGCGTGACGATGGCGAGCGTGTCGCCCGCCGAGGCGTGCAGTACCAGCGAGGTCAGTAACGCAGTGACTCGAGTCTGGAAGTCCGCCAGCGACTCGCCGGCCCCGCGGTGCTCCGGGTGCCAGACCGCGAGGTCGGGTCGCGCCGCCTGCACCTCGGCGTAGGAGCGCACACCGTCGTCGCTGAGCACGAACTCGCGCAGGGCCGCCTCGACGCGGACCTCGAGCGCCAGCGTGCGGGCGATTCGCTCCGCCGTCGCGCGTGCGCGCACGAACGGACTCGAGACGAGCGCCGTGACGCTCTCCCCACCGAGCGCAGGACCGAGCCAGTCCGCCTGCGCCTCGCCGCGGGCGCTGAGCGGCGTCTCCGCGCCCAGCGCCGAACCGGACTCGACGTGGGCGTGACGTACGAGGAGCAGGCGGACCGGCAGCCCGTCCGGACCGTCTGGGAGCAGGTCGGTCACGACGCGCTCCCCAGCACAGCCTCAACCTCGATCTCCACGCGGTGCGCGGGCAGCAGCAGGCCGGCGACCTGGACAAGCGTCAGCGCCGGGCGCGTCTCGCCCAGGGCGGCGCGCAGGGCGGTGGTCACCGCCTCCCACTCCTCGATCCGCGTCACGTAGACGCGCGCGGCCACGATGTCGGCGAGCGTGCCGCCAGCCTGCGCGAGGGCGCCGGCGATCACCTCGAGGGCCAGCGCCGTTTGCTCCTCGACGGTCGGTGGCACCGAGCCATCCGGACGGGTGCCCGTGGTGCCGGCGACCCAGACGCGGTCGCCGACGACCACGGCACGCGAGTAGCCGACCCGCTCTTCCCACGGGCCTCCCGAGGAGATCCGTCGTCGCGAGGTCACGCCTGGGCGTCCGGCTCACCGGCGGCCGCCCCGAAGAGCGGCGCCTGGGCGGCGTACGCCGGATGCACCACCGGCGTGACCGTTGGCACTGGCGCCTCGAGGCCGAGATGCACGTACGCCAGTCGCCCTGCGATCCGTCCACGGGGCGTGCGCTGCAGGAACCCGAGCTTGAGCAGGTACGGCTCGTACACGTCCATGATCGTGTCGGGCTCCTCGGAGATCGCCGCCGCCAGCGTGTCGAGGCCCACCGGACCGCCGTTGAAGCGCTCGATGATTGCGCGCAGCAGCTCACGGTCCATGGCGTCCAGTCCGAGCTCGTCGATCTCCAGGCGCTCGAGCGCGGCCCGTGCCAGGTCGAGGGTGATCGTCCCGTCGCCCTCGACGTCGGCGTAGTCGCGGACCCGCCGCAGCAGCCGGTTGGCGACACGGGCCGTGCCTCGGGAGCGCCGCGCCACCTCAGCGACGGCCGCGTCCTCGATGGTGCACCCGAGCACGCCCGCCGAGCGGCGCAGGATCAGCCCGAGCGCATCCTCGTTGTAGAAGTCGAGGCGATAGGCCGCGCCGAAGCGGTCGCGGAGTGGCTGGGAGATCAGCGCGAACCGGGTGGTGGCCCCGATAAGCGTGAACCGGTTGAGGCGCAGCCGCACGTCGCGGGCCTTCGGCCCCTTCCCGAGGATGATGTCGACGGAGAAGTCCTCCATCGCCGGGTAGAGCACCTCCTCGACCGCGAGCGGGAGGCGGTGGATCTCGTCGATGAACAGCCCGTCGCCCGGCTGCAGGCTCGTGAGCAGCGAGGCCAGGTCGCCGGGGCGCTCGATCGCCGGTCCGCTCGTGATCCGGATCGACATCCCGAGCTCGGCCGCGACGATCATCGCGAGCGTCGTCTTGCCGAGGCCCGGCGGGCCATGGAACAGGACGTGGTCGAGGGGTTCCTCGCGCGCCTTCGCCGCGCGGATGGCGATGTCGAGGTTCCGCTTGACCGTCTCCTGGCCGAAGTACTGGTCGAGGCGCCGCGGGCGGAGCGTGGTCTCGACGCCGGCATCCTCGACCGTCGGGACGGGGGTCAGCGGGCCCGAGCGCTCTGGGCGCGGGCGACGCTCATCCGCGGATTC
>CADEHD010000001.1:14046-37572 GCA_902827055.1 uncultured Chloroflexota bacterium
CGGGGGTCAGCGGGCCCGAGCGCTCTGGGCGCGGGCGACGCTCATCCGCGGATTCGTGTGCTGCCGCCATGGTTACGCCCTCCCCTTCGAGTATAGGCGTCGCCCTCGCGCGGGACGGGCGTGCGTGCGTCCTCGCCGCGCCCGCCTCAGGCCTGGAATGGCCACCGGCAGGAGGCGTGGGCGCTACGCTCCGGCGACCGGCACGTGGCCGGCTCGCATCGAGGAGGGCGCATGTTCCGCGTGGAACGCATCGGCGACGGCCCGATCCTGGTGCCGCACATGGACGCGCGGATGGGCGCGAACCTCGCGGGGCCCTCGCTCGTCCGGGTGCCCGACTGGGTTCCCAACCGCCTCGGCCGGTACTACCTGTACTTCGCCCACCACAATGGCGAGTACATCCGCCTCGCCTACGCCGACCGCATCGAGGGGCCGTGGCGCGTCCACACCCCGGGCTCGCTGCAACACGCCGAGTCCCACTTCCCGACCGACATCGGAGCGCCGCCTGTCGAGCGCGTCCTGCCCCCCGGGGCGGTGATCTCGACGCCACACATCGCGTCGCCGGATGTCCACATCGACGAGGAACGCCGCCAGTTTCGAATGTACTACCACGGCATCGTGACGCATGGCACGCAACGGACACGCGTCGCGGTCTCGAAGGACGGCATCGCATTCGAGGCGTTCGAGCCGATCCTCGGCACCTCGTACTGGCGGGGCTTCGAGTACGACGGCTGGTACTACGGCCTCACGATGCCGGGCCACTTCCAGCGCGCGCGCGACCCCCTGGGTCCGTACGAGCTCGGCCCGACGCTGTTCGCGTCGAACATGCGGCACGCCGCCGTACGCGTCGAGGGCGACACGCTCCTCGTGCTCTACACGAACGTCGGGGAAGAGCCGCCGGAGCAGATCCTCGCGACATCCATCGATCTGCGCGGCGACTGGATGCAGTGGCGCACCGGAGAAGTCTCGACCGTCCTCGAGCCGGAGCGGGGCTACGAGGGTGCCGACCTGCCGCTCGTCCCCTCGATTCGCGGCGAGATCAGCACGCGGGCGCGCCAGCTGCGCGACCCCGCGCTGTTCGAGGAGGACGGGCGCCTGTACTTGCTGTACGCCGTCGCCGGCGAGTCCGGGATCGGACTCGCGGAGCTGCATCGGACGTAGCGCCGGAGCGCGAGGGCTGGCGCCGGGGCGCGCGACTCGGGAAGAGCCCGCGCCCCGTGCTCCGCGCTAGAGGTCGGGGAGCGCGACACGCTCGCGCTCTTCGGCCGAGCCCTCGAGGGCCGGGCCCTCGGCGCGGTGCGACAGCCGCGAGGCCATGGCCTCGGCCTCTGCCGCCGCCTGCGCCTCCTGCTTCGAGCGGACGTCGTTGTAGCAGTTCGAGCAGTACACCGGGCGGTCGCCGCGCGGCACGAACGGCACCTCGGTGGCCTGGCCGCACTGGAAGCAGTGCGCGACGTGCAGCTGGCGCGGCGTGCGCCCACCCCACGAGACCGCGACGCCGTAGTGCGGCGTCTCCTCGCGGTCCTCGGGGCGCATCATCTTGCGCGTCGCGCGGCAGCTGGGGCAGCGCACCGGGTCGTTGGTGAGGCCCTTGCTCTGGTAGAACTCCTGCTCGCCGGCGGTGAAGACGAACCCTCCACCACAGTCGCGACACGCCAGCTCACGGTCCTGGAAAGCCATCGAAGCTCCTCGTCAACGCGCGGACCTGGGGCCCGCGCAAACGGAAACGGCGCGACGACGTGTCGCGCTCGAACGGGGTGCCCTTGTCAGGTTGGGCGCACTCAGTATACCCCGGACCGACCACTGTCGTGTCCGCGTACCCCCGAGGGCCGGCAGCGGGCGGATCCAGCAGCCTGGGGCGGCTCGCGGGCAGTCCGGAGAGGGCTGGGGCGGGTCGCGGGGGTGGGCGCTAGCGGATGCGGCGGCGCGCGCGCCTCGAGGGGCGCGTGGTCGCGGAGACCTCCACTGGCTCCACCGGCGAGCACATCAGGTCGTAGTGGAGCGCCCCGTCGACCCGTGCACGGACCAACGCGCCCGCCGGGAAGGAGCCCTTGAGAAGCGCCAGCCCATCGACCTCCGGCGCATCGCGTTGCGTGCGGCCGATGGAGACCGGGCCTCCGCCTCGCGAGGTTGTGGGCTCGCGCGACTCGACCAGCACGTCGAGCTCGCGGCCCACCTGCGCGCGATTCGCCTCCAGTGAGAGCCGCTGGCCCAGCTCCATCAGCCGCGCGTACCGCTCCTCCTTCACCGCCGTCGGCACCTGGTCCGACTCGAGGGCGGCAGGCGTCCCGGGCTGCGGCGAGTACGTGAAGGCGCCGATGTGGTCGAAGCGTTCCGCCTCGACGAACTCGAGGAGTTCGCGGAACTCGTCCTCCGTCTCGCCCGGGAACCCCACGATGAACGTGGTGCGCAGCGTGACGTCCGGCATCGCCGTGCGCAGCAGGTCGAGGGAGCGCCGCGCGACGCGCAGCGACGGGCGCTTCATGCGTCGGAGCACCGCGTCCGAGCCGTGCTGCAACGGCATGTCGACGTATGGCACCACGTTGGGCAGGCTCGCCATTGTCTCAGCGAGTCGAGCCGTCACGCGGCCCGGGTAGGCGTACATGAGGCGGATCCACGGCACCTCCGGCACCGCCGCCGACAGCTGCTCGAGGAGGGGGGCGAGGCTGTCGGGCGCGTCCTGGTCCTCGCCGTACGCCGTCGAGTCCTGCGCGACCAGCACCAGCTCCTTGACGCCCGTCGCCGCGTGCCAGCGCGCCTCCGCGAGCAGGCGATCCGCCTCCATCGAGTGCATCCGCCCCTTGATCGTCGGGATGATGCAGAACGTGCAGGGGCGGTCGCAGCCATCCGAGATCTTCAGGTACGCGCTCGGCGCGCCGCTGCCGAGGAGGCCAGCGCCCGGGTCCGGGATGTCGAACGTTGCACTCGCGGCGCCGACGTCCGCAGCGATGGCGTCCCACGCCTCCACGCCGTACGTGGCATCGACGCCGGGCACGGCCGCGAGCAGCTCGTCGCGGGCGATCTGCGTCAGGCAGCCCACCACGTAGAGGCGCTGATCCGGCCGCCGCGTCGCCTGCAGCTCCCGCACGACCTGGATGGACTCGTCCTTCGCGGCATCGATGAATCCGCACGTGTTCACCACGAGCAGGTCCGCCTCCGCCGGCACAGCGACGGCCACGTGGCGGCCGCCGCGCAGCGCCTGCTCGAGGCGCATCGAGTCGACCGTGTTCTTGGCGCAGCCGAGGGTGAGGAGGTGGTATCGCACGATCGTCAAGGCTGAGGGGCGCGGCCCCCCGAGTCAAGGCGTCGAGGGCGCTCGCGGGCCCCGCCGTTCGGCGATCTGCCGCTACGGTGGCGTGGCGCGAGAGGATGGGCCGAGTTGAGCGCGTTGTACGTCGCCGCTGTGGCGCTCTGCGTGGGCGTCGCCGCGTGGCTCCAGGTCAGCGTCGAGATGCATCGCGGCTACCGCTGGCTGTCGTGGGGAACCGCCGTCGTGTTCGCTGCGGGGCTGCTCCCTACGCTGCTCTCGCGACCCGGCCTCGAGGCCCTGTCGCAGCTGATCCTCTTCGCCTCCGCCCCGCTCATCGTGATCCCGTTCCAGGTGCGGATGATCCGCATGATCAGCGGCCGCGAGGACGGCACGGGCGTGGGCAGCGCAGGCGGCTCCGGCCACTCACGAGGCCCGGGCGGGGGACGCCTCCGCAATCGGGATCGGCGGCGGCGCTAGGGGGCCCGCGCGACCAGCAACGTCACGCTGTCGCCTCGCTTGACGGCCTTCCCCGGCTCCGGGGACTGGTTGTAGACCGTGCCCGGGGGCGCCGCCGGCGTGGCCACCTCGATGACGACGTACGCGAGCCCCAGGCGCGTCATCTCGTCCTCCGCCTCCCGACGCGTGCGCCCCAGCAGATCCGGCATCTCGCCCTGGCGCGGCGCGACCGAGGCGCGCGGCTCCGGCCCCGCGACCTGCCCGCGCGCTGCCGTCGGCGTGGCGGCCACCGACGCTGTCTCGTCGCCGCCGAACCACCAGGCGTAGCCGCCCGCCGCGAGGAGCACCGTCACCGCGACCGTGGCGGCCGCGCCCGCCGCGCGTCGGTCTCGGAGCAGCAGGGCGACGACCTCGCGGCTCACGCGCGCCAGCGCCGACGCTGCGCCGGTCAGGGCGGACCCCGCCGCCGCCGCCCCCGTCGCCCATCCCGACGAGGGACCCTCGGAGAACGTGCGCGGTGCGGAGGTCGTGCGCGACGGCGGCCGACCTCCACCGAACGTCGCGCGGTCGGCGTGAGGCGGACGCACTGGCTTGGGCTGGAGGTCCGGCGTGCCACGCGAGGTCAGGCGGCGCAGCCAGTCGAACGAGGGAACTGCCAGCGCCGGTTCCCCGGACCGGCGGCGGAGTCCGGGCGCCGGTTCGAGGTCGCGCGGCCGCGGCAGGTGGTCTGGTACCAGGCGCTCGATGAGCTCCCCGTCCAGTCCGACATACCGACCGTAGGCGCGGAAGAATCCCCGCGCGTACACCGGCGCCGGAAGGAACTCCCAGCGCTCGGCCTCCATCGCCTCGAGGTAGGCCGGGTTGATCCGCGTATCGGCCGCCACCTCGGCGATGCTCAGGCCGCGGCGCAAACGCGCCTCGCGCAGGGTGGGGCCAGCCGCGTCCGCACGAGGGGTTGGCCCTGGGGTCGGCTGCTGGTGCTCGCTGGTCACATCGTCCGCCTGGTCCCTGGCGACAAGCTGATCAGGCGGAGTCCACGCCCGGGAACTGCACCAGCGACTTCAGTCCGTCCATAGCCAGGCGCGACGCGTAGGCCTCGGGACCGCGTTCCACGTCGTACCGGTTGGTCACCACCTCGTCGATGTGCGGAACGGCGGCCAGCATCGCCACCGTGCGGCGGTACTGGTCGGTCGTCGCGTTCTGCGAGCCGGTGAGGATGACCTCCCCGTAGTGCACGAGGTTGGGGTCGAACGGAATCGCCGAGTTCGGGGGGAACCCCGCGAAGAGGTTCACGGCGCCCTGCTTGCGCACGAGCGCCAGCGCCGGCGGGACCAGCTCCGCCACCCCCACCGAGACGATCACGGCGTCCGCGCCGTACCCGTCCGTGGCGCCGAGCACCCCCGCGGTCACGTCCTGGGTCGTTGGGTCGAGCACCAGGTCCGCGCCCCAGCGCTCCGCGATCGCGCGACGGGCGGGGTTCGGCTCGCTGACGATGATCGGTCCCGCCCCCGCCGTGCGGCCAAGCAGCAGGTGGAGGAGCCCCATCGGGCCCGCCCCCACGATCGCCATCGAGGATCCGGCGACCACCCCGCACAGGTCGAGGGAGGCGAGGACACACGCGGCCGGCTCGGCGAGCGCGGCGATATCGAGCGGGAGCTGGTCCGGGATGCGGAGCACGTGCCCCGTGCGCACCAGCACCTCGGGCACCAGCAGGTACTCGGCGAACCCGCCATCGAGGTCGTAGCCCAGCGTGCGGCGCTGCAGGCAGCGGTTGCGCCGCCCCACGAGGCAGAACCGGCACTGCTCGCACGCGAGGATCGGGCAGACGATGACCCGATCGCCCTCGGCGAGCCCGGTGACGCCAGCACCCAGGCGGTCGATGACCCCCGCGATCTCGTGCCCGGGAATCACCCCCGCCATCGCGTGCTTCTCGCCGCGGTACACGCGGACATCCGAGGCGCACAGCGACGCCGCACCGACGCGGATCCGGAGCTCGCCGGGGCCGGGCTGCGGCTGAGGGCGGTCCTCGACGGTCACGAGCCCGGGAGCCTGGAACACAGTCGCGCGCATGGCGTCCCCCTGACACTGGCTGACGATGGGACAGCCGCCGAGCGGCAGTATCGCAGTGCAGGCCGCCGCCACGCCACCGACGACACGTCGCGTGACTGCAGGTCGCCCTGTGACGCGCACGGCGGACGCGAGCAGCAACGCGCCTCGGTTGAGGGGCTGGCGACGGCATCGACTCGGCGAGCAACGAACGCGAGGAAACGAAAACGCCCGCCGGTGGCGGGCGTCATCTCAGTCCAGCGACGGAGGCTAGACGGGAGCGATCCCCGCGGCCTTGAGGCGCGCCGCCAGCCGGGACTTGCGCCGGGCCGCCGCGTTCGGGTGAATCACGCCATGGCGTGCGGCCTGGTCGAGGGCCGACTGCGCCTCGCGGAGCTGCGCGAGGGCGTCGCCGTCGCCGCGCGAGATCGCCACTTTGGCGTCGCGGACCGTGCGGGACGCGCGAGTGCGCAGCGGGCGGTTGTGCGCCGCGTGCTTCTCATTCTGCAGGATGCGCTTGCGCGCTTGTCGTGTATGCGCCATGTCGTAACACCCCTCCTGAGGCGGACCACGAGGATACGGAGCCTGCGGCGTGGCGTCCACTGCGCCCCGCCGTCGCGGGCTCCAGGCGGCGTGGTTTGCCCGGGGGTGCGGTCGCCCCGATCATGATCGGATGACCCGAACCCCGCCACCCGGTCCGAGGGGAGGGCGACTGTCCCGCTTCCTCGCCGGGCGCTCGCTCGAGTCACCGAGCGTGGCCGGCGCCGCCAGCCTCGTGGCGCTGGGGTTCATCGGATCGCGCGTGCTGGGCCTCGTGCGGTCCGCCGCGATCGCACACTCGTTCGGGACCGAGCCCGAGCTCTCCGCGTACTGGGTCGCGTTCCGGCTGCCCGACCTCGTGTTCCAGGTCCTGGCCGGGGCCACGCTGGCGGCCGCGTTCATCCCCACGTTCTCCCGCGTACAGCTGCGGGCCGGCGAGGACGCCGCGTGGCGACTCGCGGCCAGCGTCCTGAACCTCGTCTCTGTGGCCACGGCCGTGATGGCGGGCGTCGCATGGCTGCTCGCGCCGCTGATCGTGCCGTGGCTCGCGCCCGGGCTTGGTGCCGACGCCGGCCGTGAGGCCGAGCTGCAGGCGCTTGCCATCGAGCTGACGCGCGTCATGCTCCTGTCGCCCGTGCTGTTCGGCGTGTCGGGCATGGCGACGGGGATCCTCAACGCACGGCGCCACTTCCTCGCGCCCGCGCTGGCGCCGATGTTCTACAACCTCGGCATCATCGCCGCCGCGCTCTTCCTCGCGAAGCCGCTGGGCGTGCACGGCCTGGCGCTGGGCGTGCTCGCCGGGTCCGCCGCCCACCTCCTCGTACAGCTCCCCGCCCTGCGCACGGTCGGGATGCGTTGGACGGCCAGCTTCGATTTCGCCTCGGACGGGGTGCGCGAGGTGCTCCGCCTGATGGGGCCTCGAGTCGTGGGTCTGGCTGCAGCACAGGTGAACTTCGTGGTGCTGATGTTCTTCGGGTCGTTCGTCTCGGACGCCGCGATCAGTGCCGTGAACTACGCGTTTCTGATGGCCATGATGCCCGTGGGTGTGGTGGGGATGGCGATTTCGACCGCGCTCTTCCCGACGCTCGCGCAGCAGGCGGCGACGCGCCAGGAGCAGACCCTGCGCGCCACGCTCGGGGCGAGCCTGCGCATGATCCTGTTCCTGGCCGTGCCCGCCTCCGTGGGGCTGTTCCTGCTCGCGCGGCCCGCGGTCGTATTGCTTCTCCAGCGCGGGGCCTTCGACGCCGACTCCACCACCGTCGTGGTCGCGGCGCTCCAGGTGTTTGCCATCGGCATCGCGGCAAACGCCGCCATCGAGATCCTCAGTCGCGGGTTCTACGCGCTGGCCGACACGCGGACGCCGGTGCAGTACGCGCTCCTCGGTATGGTGATGAACGTCGCGCTCTGCGCCGCCCTCGTCGGTCCGTTCGGCGTGCGGGGGCTCGCCGCTGCCGGATCGCTGGCCGCCCTCGTCGAGTGCGCCGGGCTGTGGTGGTCGCTCCACCACGAGCTCGGCGGGCTGGGGCGTCGACAGGTGCTGCGGTCGTTCATTCGCACGCTCGTCGCGTCGATAGTCATGGGGCAGGTGATCGTCATCGTGCTCGTGCTCCTGCGCGCGAGCGGCGTGTCGGACGCGACGATGATCGGGGCTTTCCTGACTAGCGGCGTGGCCGGTGCCGCTGGGATCATCTCGTACGCGGCCGCCTCCGGGCAGTTGCACAGCGAGGAGTACCGCGCGATCGCCTCGCGGCTGTGAGGCGCGCCGGTCGAGTGCATATCGTTAACGTGATGTTCATGTGCTTGTGACAACAAACACTTGCCCATTACGAGTGTGCGAGTGATACTCACATCACCGGAACAGGCCGGGAAGATCCGCAGTCGAGGGTGTAGACCCAGGCGGCGGGCGAAAGGATATCGGACCATGCGAACCACGAAGAACATGTTCTATAGCGCCATCATGGTGGAGAGCGCCCTGGGCGCCCCCAGCATGAAGGAGGCCCGCCGAGACCTGGACCGCGCGTTCTACGCGGCCCGGATCGGGGCGCTGTCCAGCTAGGACAGTCCTGATTTGCCTCGTGACCGCCGAGGGCGCCCGCAAGGGCGCCCTCGCTGCGTGTTCGGGGCCGCCAGTGGCACGCTGCGCATCACCACCGGGTGCCTAGTCCAGCACCGTCTCATCGAGCGCGGTATCGATGACCTCCGCCTTGCCGAGGAGCTCGTCGTCGACGAACCGGCGCGTCGCGTCCGCGAGCCGTCGCGCCTCCCCGAAGTCCCCGGACACGACGGCAAACCCGACCCGGCCACGGCGCACCTCGTCTTGGAGGTCCACCTCCGCCGCGGAGACCTGGCGCCGCACACGCAGGCGCTCGACGAGCGACCGCACCACCTGTCGCTTGTCCTTCAGACTCTGGGCCGCCGGTATCGAGATCGTGAGCAGGACGCTGATCGTCACCACGTCCGGCCGCGCGTCACCCGAGGGCCTCGCTCGTGGCACCCGGCTCCGTGACCTCGGCGTCTGCGCCGGCCTCGGTGGTCGGCTGGGCTGGGAAGTGCGCGTCCGTCGGGCCGGCCGCCCCCGCATCCCCCTCCGAGTCCGAGACCGCTCGCGGCGACGGCAGGGACAGCGGCGCCGGGCCAGCCGTGAGGAGCGCGGTCGCGCTCCCGCGGGCCGCATCGGGCTGCGCCAGCGCGCGCGCCGCGGCCGCCAGGGCCGACAGCTCCGACAGCTCGTCGGCGACCGCATCGATGCTCCCCAACTCGTCCGGGGGCGCGCCCGACTCCGCCTCTGGCACGCTGTCGCGCGGCGCATCGAGTCCGGGCATTGGGATCGACGTGTCCGGGAGTGGCAGCGCGACGTCGCCGAGGTCCGGCAGCTCCTGCGGGCTGTGCAGCCCGAAGTGCTCCAGGAAGCGCTGCGTCGTGGCGAAGAGCGTCGGGCGGCCAGGTGACGAGCTGCGCCCGGCATCCTCGATGAGGCCACGTGCGCGCAGCGTCTGCATCGCGCCGTCGCTCGACACGCCGCGAATCGACTCGATGGTCGCGCGGGTGACCGGCTGCCGGTACGCGATGATCGCCAGCGTCTCGAGTGCTGCATTGGAGAGCTTGCGCTGCTGTTCGAGCCCCAGGAACGCCTCGATGTAGGCCGAGGTGTGCGGCGCCGTGATCAGCTGCGCGCCATCCGGGCCCGTCTGCAGCAGCAGCCCGCGGCCGTCGAGTTGCACACGCAACTCCTCGATGGCTCCGGCGAGCACCGTCATCGTCACGCCCAGCGTGCGTGCGAGCGTCTTGAGCTCCACCGGACCGTCGGACACGAAGAGCAGCGCCTCGATGAGTGACGGCAACTCCTCGGTCGGCGCGGCGATCCGCGGCTCCCCGCCCTCCTCCGCCTCACCGCCTTCGGGCTCGCCGTCCTCGAGGGCGGGCTGTTCCGAGTCCGCGCCGTCAACCGCGGACCCGCCATCGAGGTCCGCGGTCGCAACAACCTCGTCGACTGCGCTGGTGGCCGGGCCCGGCGCCCCGTCGAGGGCGGTGTCGACGATGGCCGACGCCTCCACGACGGCGTCGCCGCCGGACGTCGATGTGGGGTCTACCTCGCTACCTGGCGTCCTGCGCTGTCGAGGCACGGCAACTCCTGCCCAGCATCGGGGGATCCGAGAATGCGATTGTACGCACGAACCAGGAGGCGATCCGACTCCGGGCGGCGCGGCGCGAGGCAGAGGCGCGGCAAAGCAGGCGCGCTACGATCGCGCGGTGATCATCGACGGGCACACACACGTCTTCCCGCCGCGCATGATTGAGCGCCGCGGCCGCCTCGTCCTCGAAGACCCCGGCTTCGCGGAGCTGTACGGCGACCCGCGAGCGCGCATGGTCTCGGCCGAGGCGCTGATCGAGTCGATGGACCGGGCCGGAGTCGATGTCGCCGTCACCTGTGGCTTCTGGTGGCGATCGGCAGACCTCGCCGACGAGCACGCCGCGTACCTCCTCGATGCCGCGTCCGCCTCTGGTGGGCGGCTGATCCCCTTCGTTCCGGTCGCCGCCAGCGGACCCGCCCTCGAGGACACCCTTGCCCGCCTGACGCGGTTCGGCGCACAGGGCCTCGGGGAAGTGCGGCCGGCGCAGACCGGCCACGCCGACCACGCGATCGAGCTGGCAGCGGCGACGCACGGCCTCCCAGCGCTCGTGCACGCCTCGGAGACCGTAGGTCACGCGTATCCCGGCAAGGCCGGTGGGTACGACGTCGGTGCGCTCTGGCGCCTGCTTGAGGAGCGCCCCGCGGCGCGCGTGATCGCCGCGCACTGGGGCGGGGGCATGCCCTTCTACGGACTCATGCCCGAGCTGCGCAGCCACATCGAGGCCGACCGTCTCGTCTTCGACACCGCCGCGTCCGCGTACCTGTACGAGCCTCGCGTCTTCGAGGCTGTGATCGGGCTCGTCGGTGTGGGCGCCGTACTCTGGGGTTCCGACTTCCCGCTTCGCGATCAACGTCGCGACCGCGAGGAGGCAGAGGCAGCGCTTGGGTCCGACGAGGCGCGCGCCGCCATCCTGGGCGGCAACGCCGCGCGCTTCCTCGGTCGGGCGCCCGGATAGCGCGGCGCGCGCCGTGCGCCTCTTTGTTGCGCTGGAAGTGCCCCCGACGTGGAGAGCCGCCGCGACCCGGGTGCGCCGGGACCTCGAACGGGCGCTTGGCGAGGACGTGCGGGTCCTGCGCTGGGTCGACCCCCAGCTCCTGCACCTCACCCTGCGCTTCCTCGGCGAGTATCCGGATGGCGAGGTTGCTCGCCTGCAGGTTGCCCTTGGCGCGCACATCCGCGACGTCGACGTCGAGTTGGCGACGAGTCGCCTCGGGACATTCGGCACGCCGCGCCGGCTGCGGACCGTCTGGATCGGCGTCGGGGGAGACCTCGAGGGGTTGCGAGCGCTCGCCCGCGCCGTCGATGCCGCGGCCGATGAGGCCAGCGCCACCGCGCCCGGCCCGGAGGTCGCACCGTTCACCCCGCACCTCACCGTGGCGCGAGTGCGCGAGCGCGCCACCGCGCAGCAGCGAGAGGCCGTGGCGGCGGCCGTGCAGGCCATCGAGCTCGCGCCGCTCACGATGCACGCTCGTGGCGTCGCGCTGGTGCGGTCGCAGCTCGGAGGCGGGCCGCCTCGCCACGAGGTGCTGTCCCGGTACCCTGCAGGAGCCGCCCCTGCGCCGGAGGCGAAGGCCCCTCGATAGTGATGGCGAAGGCAATGTTGACGGGCGTGAGGCGCTCGGCATAGCGTGCCAGCGGAGGGTGCAGATGACGCCTGTTCCCACTCCGGGCAACGTGCAGACGCGCCGCGCAGCCGCACGGCGCGTTTTTCGTTGCTCAACTTCCCCACTCCACACTGGCGCGGACGACAGCTGAGCGGAGGCGGCGATGGATTCAGGGCTGATCGGCAAGGTCGAGAAGGCACACAGGTACGCCGAGGAGCGCGACCGGTTCACGTTCAACGAGCTGACCGTGCACGTGCGCGGCGACAATGACGCGCACGACGTGACGCTCCGGGACGGCGAGTGGAGCTGCGGCTGCGAGTACTTCTCGCATCACCGCGTGTGCGCGCACTCGATGGCGCTCGAGCGGCTGCTGGACGGCATGGTCCCGATCTCGACGCCCACCGCGGCCGCCCCGTAGGCCTCGCCGCGTAGTCGGATGGCCCGCGGAACCTCGGAGGGTGCGAAGCCCTCCGAGGTCCCCGCGTTCGCACGTACGGCGAGCGCTACCAGCCGAATGGATCGCGGCGGCGCCATAGCCGACGTCGCACCCGCGCCCACAGCCCCAGCAGCCCCCCGAGGGCGACTGCCCAGATCGAGTCGGACTGAATCCGCGAGCGCGCGTTGTAACGCTCCGACTCGGGGTCGACGTGGCCCGGGCTGACCGGCGGGATGAACGCCATCGGGACCCCCTTCGTCGCCTCGAGCGCTAGCTCAGCTCGGCGATCGCACGCTGGATATGGTGGTCCTCGATGAACGGGGCTCGGTCGGCGTCACGCAGCGAGGCCGCTCGACGCAGCACATCGGCGCGACTGACGCCGGCAGGTGGTTCCGAGATCCACGCCGTCACGATCAGCAGCACGCCGTTCGGATCCTCCAGGAACACCAGGCGCTCGTACCCCCGCCGGATCTCCTCGGAGCCCCGGATGCCCGAGTTCGAGAACTCGAAGAAGGCACGGTCGAGCGTGGGGCCGTCCACGCGCAACGCCAGGTACTGCGTCGAGCCCACGCCCAGCGAGGCGTCGGCGAGCTTGAGGTTCGGATCGACCGGGCCGATGAGCAGCAGGCACGTGTCGTCGGATACCCGGAGCATCGCCTGCACCGACTCCGGGTCGTCGCGGTTCGGCTCGAGGTAGAGGAGCTCCATGCCGAAGGCGCGCTGGTAGAACGCGATCGACTCCTCGACGTTCTTGACGATGATCGCGGGGTAGCCGATGCCGCTGACCTGCACAGTGACCGCTTCCTGAGTGCGAACGGATGGGATGCGCGCGAGCGTACGCCGTTTCGCCAGGCACGTGGGGCCGTGTGAGGCGTGCAGGGAGGCGCGCGGAGGCGCGGGGGGCGAGCAAACGGTCCCCGCCACTAGAATGGCGGGATGACCGCAGATCTTGAGCACATCGCGCGGGTCGCCGAGGACGGCGAGCCTGAGATCCCACCTCGGTTCGACGGGCCGATTCCGGCGGAGGGCCCCCTCGATCCCACCGAGGGGGTGGAGGCCTTCTTGCGCGCCCTGGAGAGTGGGGTGGCCTGGTACCCGGCGCTGCTCGATGTGATCGCCCGCTGGACGGCCGCCGATGAGATCGTCGATGGGCGCGTCTACCGGTACTTGCTTGGCGGCGAGGCATTCGACTGGCTGCTGCTCGCGCAGCGACTCGTGGAGGCGGCCGACCTCTGGCTGCCGGGGCTGGTGCCTCCCGCCGAGGCCGAGCGCCTGCTGTTCGCCGGACTCGCGCCCGGTGGCGAGGACGAAGCCGAGTTCGCGCGTGCGATCGGGCCGCAGAAGCACCGCGCCCACCTCAACTACCAGTACGGCGTCGTCGTCGAGGAGGCGCTCCTCCTCGCTGCCGAACTGGAGCTGCAGAAGGCCGGTTCGATTTCCGGCGCCCGCACCGCGGACATCGAGGCCTACGAGCGCGTCTACGGCAAGCCGCTCGATGAGTTGCTGGCGACGTACGCCGAGGAGGCGGACATCCAGCTCGGCGCCTCCGTCGACCTCGAGGACTGGCGCGGGTTCACGTACTGGTGCTCGAAGTACCGCTTCCGCACCGCCGAGCCGGCGCGCGTCGCGTCCGACACCCGCAAGTCACTGGCGCTGCTCTCGACCATGGACCGGCATCGCCGCCGGGTGACGCGGAAGCGCCCGGAGCCACCCCGCGAAGAGCCCATCGACATCGGGCGGGTCAGCGAGCCCGCGCAGCGCACCGCGCAGACCTCGATGTGGGAACGGGCGAAGCGCGCCCGCACGCGCGGGGCCGCCGAGGCCGAGACGGACCCTGAACCCTAGGCGCGGGCGATGCCATCGAGGGGTGCCGGGTCCAGCTCCTGGCCGGAACCGCAGCACCCCTCGATGGAATTCACCCCCTGGAACGCGATCCGGGTGGGCGGCTAGCCCTTGATCTCGATCTGCTTCGGCTGTGCCTTCGGCGGCACCGGGAGGCTCAGCGTGAGCACGCCGTCCTTGAGCTCCGCGTTGACATCCGCATCGGAGACGGCGCCCGGAAGAGCGACCCGCCGCGAGACCGCGCCGTAGCGCCGCTCGCGCCGGTAGAACTTCGCGTCCCGCTCCTCCTTCTCCTCGGAGTGCTCCGCCTTGATGTAGAGGATGCCGTCGTGCACCTGCACGTCGATCTCCTCCTTCGAGAAGCCCGGAAGCGACGCCTTCACGACGACGCTGCCGTCCTTCTCCATGACATCGAGCGCGAGCGAGCCCTCGTCGGAGAAGGCGGTCGGGGAGCGGAAGAACGTGTCATCGAAGACGCGGTCCATCATTCGGCGCAGGTTGCCGAAGTCGCGGTCGATCCAGCGGAACGGCTCGGTGGGGACGATATCTGGCACGTGATTCCTCCCTTGGAAGGAGCGCGGGCCGGTGACCGTTGCGCCGCCCGGAGGGCCCGCCTGGACTCCAGTGCGGCGTCGCAGGCAGCATCGTACGGAGGCGAACGTCACCATGTCAATGGACTTGAGTGATGAGCGCTCAACATTGCTTGATGGCGCACAGTGCGACTTGTATACTCCGCGCATGGCAGCAGACTACTACCAGGTCCTGGGCGTGAAGCGCGACGCGACGGCGAAGGACATTCGGCAGGCCTATCGCCGCCTCGCTCGCAAGTTGCACCCGGACGTGAACCCTGGCGACAGCGCGGCCGAGGAGCGCTTCAAGGAGGTCAACGCCGCCTACGAGGTGCTCTCGGACGAGGATGCCCGCCGCAAGTACGACCGATACGGCGAGCACTGGAAGCAGGCCGACCAGATCGAGGAGATGGAGCGGCGCGGCTTCCGGCCCGCCGGTGCGGCCGGCGGCATGCCGGGCGGCGGCGGTTCCTTCGAGTTCAACGCGAGCGACCTCGGGGACCTGGGTGGGCTGGGCGACCTCTTCGGCGGGCGAGGCGGCGGCGCCGCCGGCGGTGGCGGCATCCTCGACTCCATCTTCCGCCGCGCGGCCGGGCGCCAGCGCGGCCAGGACGTCGAGCACGCCGTCCGGATCACCCTCGAGGAGGCCTACAACGGCGCGACGCGCACCATCGAGGTGCGCGACCGCCTTGAGGAGTGCCGTATCTGCGGGGGCCAGGGTTCCCTCGCCGGGGCAACCTGCCACGCGTGTCGCGGGTCCGGCAATGCCGCGCCCGTCCGCCGCATCGAGGTGACCATCCCGCCGGGAGTGGACACCGGCACGCGGATCCGGGTCGCCGGTAAGGGCGGCTCCGGGGCCAATGGCGGCTCCCCGGGCGACCTGTTCCTGCGGGTCGAGGTCGGGTCGCATCCGCGCTTCGAGCGACACGGCGACGACCTGCACCTCGATGTCGACGTGCCCGTCGCCGACGCCGCGCTCGGTGGCGAGGTGGGCGTGCCGACCCTCAAGGGGCGGACCTTGATGCTCAACCTCCCCGCGGGCACGCAGGGTGGGCGGGTATTCCGGCTCGCCGGGCAGGGCATGCCGAGGCGGACCGGTGGCTACGGGGACCTCCACGCCCGCGTGCGAGTCGTGCTGCCCGACCCCATCACGCCCGAGCAACGCGCGCTCTTCGAGCAGCTGCGACGGGCGACGAAGGCCGGCGCGGGCGGTGCCGCGTGACGATTCCGCACGATGAGCCTGTGTTCGAGATCAGCGTCGTGGCGCGAATCGTCGGCGTGCACCAGCAGACGCTCCGCTCCTACGAGCGCATGGGCCTCGTCGCCCCGCAGCGGACCCGGGGCAACACCCGGCTCTACTCGCAGCAGGACATCCAGCGCCTGCAACAGGTGCGCCGCCTCGTCAACGAGCTCGGCATCAACGTCTCGGGCGTGGAGGTCATCCTCCGCATGTCGCGCCAGATCGAGGAGTTGCAGGTCGAACTCGCCGAGCTGCGACGCGAGAACGCCCTGTTCCGCGCCCGCTTCGGCGGGGTGTGAGGCATCGGGGCCAGTCGGCTGGCATGAGCGCCGACGGAGCCCATGTCGAGTGCAACCGAGCAACCGAGTGCGACCGAGTGCAACCGAGCGACCAGCCACCGACCAGTGACCAGAGAACGGGGTGATCGCCAGTGATGCGACAGGACCGATTTACCGAGCAGGCGCAGACCGTCCTGCAGAACAGCCAGCAGATGGTGCGCGACCAGCGCCACGCGCAGTGGGACGTCGAGCACGTGCTGCTGGCGCTCGTGCAGCTGCGCGACGGGCTCGCTCGCGAGGTGCTGCAGCGCATCGGCGTGGAGCCCGAGGCGATGGCGACCGCGATCCTCCAGTCGCTGGAGCGCTCGCCGAAGCTCGCCTACGACGTCGTCCAGATCTACACCACCCCGCGCATCGTGCGGATGCTCGAGAACGCCAATGCCGAGGCGGAGCGGCTGAAGGACGACTTTGTGGGCGTCGAGCACCTGCTCATCGCGATCTCCGACGAGCCGGACGGGGACAGCGCGCGCATCATGCGCGAGTTCAACATCACCAAGGAGCGCGTGTACAGCGCGCTGCGGCCCGTCCGCGGCACCGCCCGCGTCACATCGCCGACGGCAGAGTCGCAGTACCAGGCGCTGGGCCGCTATAGCCGCGACCTGACCGAGCTCGCGAAGGCCGGGCACATCGACCCCGTGATCGGGCGGGCGACCGAGATCGCGCGGGTGATGCAGGTGCTCAACCGGCGCACGAAGAACAACCCGGTTGTCATCGGCGAGGCCGGCGTCGGCAAGACCGCCATCGTCGAGGGCCTGGCGCTGCGCATCGCCGAGGGCGACGTGCCCGACCGCCTGCGCGACAAGCGCGTGCTCGCGCTCGACATGGGCATGATCGTGGCCGGCTCCAAGTTCCGCGGCGAGTTCGAGGAGCGCCTCCAGGCCGTTATGCGCGAGGTCAAGGAGTCGCAGGGCGAGGTCATCCTCTTCATCGACGAGATTCACCAGGTCGTGGGGGCGGGTGGGGCGGATGGCGCCATCGACGCGTCCAACATGATGAAGCCCGCACTCGCGCGGGGCGAGCTGCACGTCATCGGCGCGACCACGCTCGATGAGTACCGCAAGCACATCGAGGCCGACCCCGCGCTCGAGCGCCGCTTCTCGCCTGTGTACGTCGACGAGCCATCCGTCGACGAGGCCGTCGAGATCCTGCGCGGCATCCGCCCGAAGTACGAGGAGCACCACGGGCTCACGATTACCGATGCCGCCCTCGAGGCCGCCGCACGCCTGTCGGACCGATACCTGACCGGACGCCAGCTCCCCGACAAGGCCATCGACCTCATTGACGAGGCATCGTCACGCCGCGTGATCGAGGGCGAGGCGCTCTCACCGGAGCTGCGCGAGCTCACGTCCCGCCTCCGCGACGCCTCGGCCCGCGTAGACGCCGCTGCGGAGCGGCAGGACTACGAGGAAGCCGCGCGCGTGAAGCAGCAGGTGCTGCAGATCCAGGCCGAGTACGAGGCGATGAAGGCCGACTGGCAGCAGGCGCACGGCCTCTCTGGCGATGCAGTCACCGAGCGCGACATCGCGGCGCTGATCGCGCAGATGACCGGCGTGCCCGTCGACCGGATGCTCGAGGGCGAGGCGGAGAAGCTCCTCCACATGGAGGAGTTCCTGCACCGCAGCGTGGTTGGCCAGGACTCCGCGATCGCCGCGCTGGCCAACGCCATCCGGCGCGCGCGCTCCGGGCTGAAGGACCCGCGTCGGCCCATCGGGTCGTTCGTGTTCGTCGGTCCCACGGGCGTGGGCAAGACGCACCTCGCGCGTGCGCTGGCCGAGTACATGTTCGACGATCCGGACGCGCTGCTCCGCCTCGACATGTCCGAGTACCAGGAGCGGCACACCGTCTCGAGGCTGATCGGCGCACCCCCCGGATACGTCGGCTTCGATCAGGCCGGGCAACTCACCGAGGCCGTCCGGCGGCGCCCCTACCAGGTGGTCCTCTTCGACGAGATCGAGAAGGCGCACCCGGACGTGTTCAACACGCTGTTGCAGGTCATGGACAACGGCCGCCTGACCGACTCGCAGGGTCGGGTGGCCGACTTCCGGAACACCGTCATCATCCTCACCTCCAACCTGGGGACGGGGCAGCAGGCCACGCCGCTCGGATTCGTGCGTGCGAAGAGCGACGGCGAGCGCGATCGGATGACGCGTAGCGTCGAGGAGTCGCTCGCGCGCGCGTTCCGTCCCGAGTTCCTCAACCGCCTCGACGAGGTCATCGTCTTCGAGCCCTTGACCGAGACGGAGATCGGCCAGATCGCGGGGCTCATCCTCGACGAGGTGCGCGACCGACTCGCCGAGCGCGGCGTGCGCTTCGAGGTGACCGATGCCGCCCGCGCGGCGCTGGTCCGCGAGGGCTACGACCCGACGTTCGGCGCACGGCCGATGCGCCGCACCATCGAGCGCCGCCTCGAGAACGAGCTGGCTCGACGGCTGCTCGGCGGCGAGTTCGAGGCCCAGGACTCGATCACGGTCGATGTGGACGCCGACGGTGAGTTCACCTTCCGGACGACTCGGCCCACCGCCTCCGGCCAGGCGGGCGAGGCGGTCGCCTAGCGGACCGCGCCGCATGGGCGTCGAAATCAGGGAGGGGGCCCAACCGGCCCCCTCCTTTGCCGTTCCGGCGCGCGGCGCTACGTCCGCGCCAGCAACGCCGACAGCGCCCGCCGCTGGCGCCCCTGCTCGTCGAAGTTCGCGGGGTCGAGCCACGCCTCGAGGGCTGCGCGGACCGCAGGCCACTCGCCGTCGAGCATCGAGAACCACGCGTTGTCGCGATTGCGCCCCTTCATGACCACCGCCTGGCGGAACATCCCCTCGTACCGGAACCCGAGGCGCAGCGCGGCCGCCCGTGACGGCTCGTTGAAGGAGTCGCACTTCCACTCGAGGCGGCGGTACCCCAGCTCGTCGAACGCGCGGCGCGCCAGGAGGTAAAGGGCCTCCGTCGCCGCGGCGGTCCGCTGGAGGAGCGGGGAGAACGCGAGGTGCCCCACCTCGATCGCACCGTTCGCCGGGTCGATCCGCAGATAGCTGGCGACGCCGATCGCGCGCGCGGACTCGCGGCTCACGATCGCGAACCAGAGGGGGTCGGCGCTGGCGGCAGCCGCCTCGAACCACGCGCCGTACGACTCGATGCTGTCGAACGGGCCGTACGGGAGGTAGGTCCAGTTGCGGCCGTCCGCATCGAGGGAGTTCGCCGCGAACAGCGCCTCGAGGTGCCGTGCCGGGTCGAGCGGCTCGAGTCGACACAGGCGCCCCTCCAGCGGCGCGGGCGGCGGCAGCGGACGGGGCTCCCACCCGTCGAGCGGCTCGCCGATCGGCTGCCCGAGCGCGTTGCGTCGCGGGGTCGAGGTCACGAGCTGCCTCCCTCCACCGGTGTCACAGGGGCTCCCGTTGCGTCGCGGACGTCGCCGCGAGTGCTGTCTCGTCAGGCTCGAGTGCCGCACGGTCGACGCGGAGCCACAGCAGGTAGGCGGGGACCGCCAGCCCGGCCGTGAGCACCGCGAGCACGCCAAAGGCGAGTGGCAGCGATCGCTCGCCGAGGCCGCCGGCCAGCGGCGCCGCGAACGCCATCACGAACTGGATCCCCAGTCGCCGGACCGCGAGGACCGTCGCGCGCACCTCGGAGCTCACGCGCCGATTCAGGTAGTCCGTGAAGACCGGCTCGCGCGTCATCGAGACGACCATGATCGCGCCGATGGCAAGCACCATCGCGACGTGGTCCACGGCCGTCAGTCCGACCAGCAGGGCGACCGGGATCGCGATCAGGAGCGCGAACGCGCGCCGCTCCCCCAGCAGCCGCTGCAGCTGATACGAGTACGCCGACCCCGCGACGGCCCCCAGGCGCGCCGGCACCAGGACCAGGCCCCACCACCCCACCGGCACGTTGTGCGACTGCAGGAACGGCTGCAGCAGCATCATCTGGGCGGCTGCGGCGAACGCCAGCCCGGCGGCGATCACCACCACGAGCGCCGCCGCGCGGTCTCGCCAGAGCTCCGTCACCCCGCGCGCCATCGTCTGCACGTACCCCATGCTCCCCGCGACTCGCTGCGTGCGCGGCGGCTCGTGCAACATCAGCGCCACCACCAGCGCGCTCCCGTACGAGACCGCGCTCAGCAGCACCGGGACCTGCAGGGACGTCCAGCCCGCGATCGGTGCGCCGATGAGTGGGCCAAGCAGCATGCCGGCCATCCCGAACCCCGACAACCGCCCGAACTGCCTGGAGAAGTCCCGTTCCTTCCCCTCGGCGGCCAGGGCGTCGTAGAGGTAGGCCGCGTGCACGGGATCACGGAAGGCGCTGCCCCCCGCCCACAGCACGTACGACAGGAGGATCAGCGGGTAGCTCGAGGCGAGCCCGAACAGGAAGAGCCCGCTCCCCTCGAGGGCCATGCCGAGCGCGAGTGAGTTGCGCCGACCGAATCGATCCGCGAACGCCCCCGCCGGGACGCGCGCGAACACCCCCACGAACTGGAAAAACGTCTCGAGCAGCCCCACGAAGAACAACGAGACCCCGCGGTACTCCGTCAGGTACGCGATCCACGTGCCCATCCATGGCTGGAAGGACAGCAAGAACCAGAAGGCGTACAGCAGACGGATGTTCCGCCGGCCCACGAACGCGGTTGGGCGCAGCACCGGGGCGGTCATCGAGACGAGCGGGTGGCCACGGGGACCTCGGCCATCGAGCGACGAGCGGGTGAGCAGTCGAGGGTACCGTGCGCCGTGGTGGTCGCGACACGCCCCGTTTGTCGTCGGACACCGCTGCCGGGTACCTTCTCGGGAGCCACTGCCAACCGTCGAGATCGCCCGTGCGGGCGGCTCGCCCTGAGCTGCAAGGAGGCCCGCGTGTCCTCGCGAGGTAGTCAGTCCCGCCGGCCCGCCCGGCCCGGCGTCGCCGCCCCCGCCGCTCCGCCACGGAAGTCCGCACTCCGCGAGCGCCTGGAGCCGTTCGGCGGCCTCACGACCGTGACCGTCGTGCTCGCGGCCATCGTGTTCCTCGGGGTCATCGCGTGGCAGGCGCGGCCGCGCTCGGTCTCCACCGAGGACCTGCAGGGCGTCGAGGTCGCGATCGCCGCCGGTTCACACACGACCAACGTCGCCGACCTCATCATCCCAGAGGGCGACCCGCCCGTCGGTGGCCCGCACTTCCCCGTGCCGCTGAAGGCCGGCAAGTACAGCGACCCCGTCCAGGACGGCAACGTGATCCACTCGCTGGAGCACGGGATGATCTGGATCTCGTACAACAAGGACATGATCTCGGCGGCCGACCTGAAGACCATCGAGAGCATCCAGAGCGCGCATTCCCGAGACGTCGTGCTGTCGCCCCGCCCGGAGAACAAGACCGCGATCGCCGTCGCCTCGTGGGGCCGCCTGCTCAAACTCGAGAGCGCGAACCAGCAGGCGATCAACAACTTCATCGAGGTCAACCGCGATCGATCGCCGGAGCCGGGCGTCCGTTGACCTAGGTCACCCCGGTATGGGGCGAACGTCCCCCGAGGACAGTCGGCCGCGCGCCATACGGTGGATGCGCGTGACTGGAGGTCACCCGTGTCTCGTTCGCGTCAGAGCGCCGTCCGTCAGCCCTCGCGGACGAGGGTGGACCACCGCCCGGGGTGGCGCCGTCAGATCGACGCGCTGGGGGGGCCCGTCCTCGTCGGTTCCGTGACGGTCGTCCTCGTCGGCGTGTTCGCCCTGATCTGGGCCAACCGCCCGGGCAGCTCGGCCGGCACCGCCCCGTTCGAGGTGGTGGTGCGGCGCGAGGTCACCGGGCGGACGTGGGGCGACCCGGCTGCGCCCGTGCGCATCGTGGTATTCGAGGACTTCCAGTGCCCGTTCTGCGCGCGCTACACGCAGGACGTCGAGCCCGCGCTGGCCTCCGAGTTCATCGAGACCGGCAAGGTCCGCTACGAGTTCCACCACCTGGCGTTCCTGGGCGCTGAGTCCACGCAGGCCGCGCAGGCGGCCGAGTGCGCTGTCGAACAGGACCAGTTCTGGCCGTACCACGACCTCCTGTACCTGAGGCAGGGTCGCGAGAACTCCGGCGTCTTCACCGCCGAGCGCGTGAAGGGGTACGGCGCCGAGCTGGACCGCGCGCTGGCGCCCGAGGCGTGGGACCAGGCCGCGTTCGAGTCATGCGTCGATAGCGGGCGCACGAGGGCCACCGTGGAGCGGCTGACCCGCGAGGCTGGCGAGGTCGGCGCACGCTCGACGCCCACGCTCCTGATCAACGGCCAGCTGATGGCGGGGGTGCGCGGCATCGACGAGGTGCGGCAGGCGATCAACGCCGCCCTCGCCGGGACCGGTGGCCGGCCATAGCCGCGACGCGCGTCGCCAGCACCGTGCTAGCGGCGCCCTCGTGGCGCGTGCTGCTGATGACCGCGCTCACGCTCGCGGGCACCGGCGTGGCGGCCTACCTCGTGACCGTCGCCCTGGATCCGAACAAGGAGATCGTGTGCGGCCCCGTGGGGGACTGCCACACCGTGCAGAGTTCGCAGTACGCGGACATCGCCGGCATTCCCGTCGCCGTGTTCGGCCTCGCGATGTACGTCGTGCTCCTCGGACTCCTGGGGGCCCGGCTGCTGGGACGCGGCGGCGAGCGCACGCAGGAGGCGCTGGCGCAGGTAACGTTCGCCCTCGCGCTGGGCGGCGTGCTCTACTCGGCCTACCTCACGTACCTCGAGCTGGCGGTGATCCACGCGATCTGCGTCTGGTGCGTGACCTCCGCCCTCATTATCACGGCAGTGTTCTTGCTCGCCATCCCCGATGCGGCCCGGCGAACTGGCCGACGCGAGCCACCGACCCTATGATTCGGGCCGGCGTTCCCGTGACGTTGAGGACTGGATAGGGCTCCCGATGGTCGCTGAACTGATTCGCCAACAGGTCGACGTGTCCTTCGACGACATGGGCGTGCTGGTCGACGAGAACCTGGGCGTCGAGGCGTTCATCCTCGACTGGAATCTCGACCCGGCGCCGCCCCCGTTCTACCTCAACGTGGCCGACCGGCGCTTCGCCTACAGCGGCGAGACCCTCCTGGTGAAGGGCCACGGCGCGAAGTTCGGGCGCATCGTGCAGGACCACGAGACGGCGGGCCGCCTCGCCCTCTTCGTCGAGCGCGCTGGCCGCCTGCTGATCTACGTCCACGACCCCGCCGCCACGGAGGATGACGAGGAGTAGCGGGCCGCCCGGCTCCCGCCCCACCTTCGCTACTCTCGAGGGCGTCCCGGCTCGCCCGGGTGCGCACCCGGGAGGCACCGTGAGCCAGCCAGCGAACCCGCCCGCCCCGGGCGTCTCCCGCGAACTCGGCGGCTGGCCCTTCGTCCTCGCCCTGCTCGCCGTCCACTTCTACTTCGTCGCCTACTCGATGTCCGTGGTCGGCGTGCCCCAGTCGCTCGAGGGGGAGCCCGACTGGCTCGTGGGGCTCGTCGTCGGCTCCATGGGCATTTCCGGGATGATCACGCGGCCGCTCGTTGGCGTGTGGGTGGACGGCGGCAACCGGCGTCGCTGGCAACGACTCGGGGGCGCGCTCACCGTCGTGGCGTACGTGGGCTACGCGCTCAGCCCGAACCCCTGGGTGATTCTCGGTTTCC
>CADEHD010000002.1 GCA_902827055.1 uncultured Chloroflexota bacterium
CGCGCGCAGGTCCGCCACCGCCGCGGCATCGTACCCAAGCTCTGCGAGCAGCGTGTCCGTGCTGTCCCCACCGATGGAGCCGCCTCGGTAGGCGCCGGGCATGCGGTCGAACGTCACGATGGGTCCGTGCCGCCGGTACCGCTGCCAGATCAGGTGATCGACCTCGGGAGCCATCTCGTTCGCCAGCGCCTGGGGGTCGCGCAGGAAGAACGTACCCACCGTGTCCTTGTCGGCGCGCACGCACCCGACCCCGGCCGCGATCAGGCGAGCCTCCCAGGCATCGGCGTGGTCCGAGGCGAACACGGCCGCCAGCTCCTCGACGAGCGCAGCGTCGTTCGCGGTGCGTGCCTCGGGAGTGGCGAACCGCGCGTCCGAGGCGAGCGCGTCTCGCCCGATGCCGCGGCAGAGCGCCGCCCACTCCTCGTGCGTCTGCGCGGCGAGGAAGACCCAGGTGTCGCCCTGCGCGGGGTAGAGGCGGTACAGCGCCCCGAGCCCGAGCAGCTCCGCGTCGAGAGTCGGGCGGTCCGGCTTGCCCTCGTACCAGAGCGCGTCATCCGCGTTCGCGTAGGCGCTGGCCCCCATCATGTCGACGAAGACCTCCTGGCCGACACCCAGGCGCTGCGACGCGTAGAGGCCGAGCATCGCGGCGGTGGCCGCCGTCATCGAGGCGTTCGGGTCCGGGTTGACCTCGTTGGCGCGCATCAGGCGGCGCGCCTCCTCGCGGATCTGCGCCAGCCCCTCGGCCTGTGTCAGCGGGTGACCGAGCCCCGCCTGCATGTACGCACCGCCGAGGGCCGCGCCCGGGATCGGGTGCGCGCACGGCCGAGTGGCTCCGGGTCCGTCCGGCCCGTACCCGTTCGCCGAGACGTAGACGATCCGCGGGTTGAGGCGCATCGCGTCCTGGAAGCCGATCCCGAGTCGCTCCGGGACGCCGGGCCGGTAGTTGTGCATCACCACATCGGTCTTTGCGAGCAGCCCCTGGACGATCGCCTGCCCCTCGGGCGACTTGAGGTCGACCAGGATGCTCTCCTTGGCGACGTTCGTCTTCGATGCGCCGATCCCGGCCCCGGGGCCCGCGCCCATGACGCGGTAGGGGTCGCCGCCGGTCGGCTCGACCTTGATCACTCGAGCGCCCATGTCGCCGAGGAAGGTCGCCGCGAGCGGCGTCGCGATGATCGTCGAGAGCTCCATGACCGTCACACCCTCGAGGGGTTGGCGGGGAGCGGGAACGCGGGGCATGCGGAGTCGAGGCGCGGGGCGCGGCGCCTCCGCGAAGACCGCGTGCGTGTGTTCGCCGACCAGCGGCTCGCTGGCGGCGACGACGCCCGGGGTCTCGGTCAGCCTCGCGACCGGACCGAGCTGCAGCATCTTGCCCAGCCGTGGGTGCACCGTCTCCACGACGTCGCCGTTGACCAGCAGGTCGGGCTGGCGGATGCCCTCCTGGGTGGTGAGGTACGGCTCGGCGGCGACGTTGCCGTTCTCGCGGAACGCCTGCATCCACTCCTCGGCCGTGCGCTCCTGCATGCGCAGGAGCATCTGGTCACGCGCGTATTCGCGCAGCGACTCCGACCAGGAGGCCGGCTGCCCCTGGAAGCGCGGGTCGGTGAGGAACTCGAACAACTCGGCGGCCGTGACGTACGAGTAGAACAGGTGCTCCAGCAGGTTGCCGAGCTGGATCCAGCGCCCGTCCTTCGCCATGACCGGGTGGTAGTTCAACGTCGGCATCCGCCCGGCATCCGCGAGCGGGTCGGCGCCGAAGCCGGCGGGGTCGCGCGCGGCGAGCTGCTCGCGGATCAGCGCCCCCATGTCGTAGGGAAGGTGCCCGCGCAGGAGGCTCGTCTCGATGCGCTGCCCCTCGCCGGTCGCCTCGCGGGCCATGAGCGCCGCGATGATCCCCTGGGCCGCGGCCTGGGCGGAGCCGTGCACGCCCACCTGGACGTAGGAGAACCCCGGCCCGGTCCGCGGCGCGATCCCAGCGAACGTCCGCATGCGCCCCGACTTCGCGGCGATCAGGTGGTCGTTGACCGGGTAGCCCGCGTACGGACCGTGCTCGCCCCACCCGGTGTGCGAGCAGTACACGAGCGACGGGTTCACGGCGCGCAGCGTCTCGTAGTCCGCGCCGAACGCCGCAGCAGTTCCCGGTGCGAACGACGCGACGACGACGTCGGCGCCACGCACGAGCTCGTGGAGGCGCGCCTGGTCCTCGGGCTGCGTGAGATCGAGGACGACCGAGCGCTTGCCGCGCAGCCACATCGGCGCGTTCGGCATCGAGCGGGCGGGGTCTCCCCCGGCCGACTCGACCTTGATCACGTCGGCGCCGAAGTCACCGAGGATCATCGTGGCGATGCCGGGCGCAGGCCCGCTGCTGAGGTCGATGACGCGAATATCGTCGAGTGGACGGGTCACAGTGAGCTCCGAGACGCACAACGTGGCGAGGGGTGCGATCGTAATCGCACATCGCCACTTCGCCTAGCGCACCGCCTCGATCAACTCGCGGCCCGCTCGAGCGCCGGCGGCTCGTCCGATGGCGCCCGCGAGGTCCTCGAAGACCGGCGCGACCGTCTCGAGCGCGCCGGACGCGAGCAGGTAGCGCGCGACGTGCCGCGCGACCATGCCGGGGTGCGCCGTCGCGCGCACCGACGCGAAGCCTGCGGCCACGAGGGCATCCGCGAACCACTCGGTAGTCCAGCGCCGCATCTCGACGACCGTCGCACGCAGCACGTGGGGCGCGAGCCGCTGCAGGAGCGGGAGCCCGAGGTCGGAGGTCAGCAACGCGTCACCGAACGCGCGCGTCGCGCCAGCGGCCGCGATCAGCCCCTCCGCGTGCACCTCGGCGGCGGGGCCGTCAGCAGGCAGCACCAGCGTGTAGCGGCGCTCGAGGGCCGGTGACTGCACGCGACGCACATACGTGTACAGCAGCACGCGCTCGCCCGAGGCCCGCTCTCCGCTCCAGAGGTCGACCGTCTCCAGCTCGGAGGCGGGGAGACGCCAATCCTGGTACGAGGCGCGGAGCACGCCGCCGGGGCGCAGTACGCGCGCGAGCTCGGCGACGACCGCCGCGGGGTCGCTCGCCTCCTCGAGGGACGAAGCGGCGACCACGGCATCGAACGTCGCCGACGCGAACGGGAGGCGGTCGGCGTCGCCCACGAGGAAGCGCGCGTTCGCCACCTCGAGACGCGCGGCGTTCTCGGCGCAGACGCGGGCACGGCGCGGCGAGGGGTCCACGCCCACCACCATCGTGCCGGGGCGGTCCCGCGCGACCGGCAGCGACGGCCATCCGTCGCCCGGGCCAATATCGAGAACGAACCGCGCATCGGCGGGGACATGGGCCACGTAGTCGGCGATCCGCGCGACGTCCGACCAGTGGCTGACCGAGCGCGCATCGAGCGGCTGGTAGACCCAGGCGAGCGCGCGGTCGCTCTGGCTCGGCATCAACTCGTAGATGGCGCGCGCCGACTCAAGGGGTTCCGGGCGGAGGTGCGCGCGCAGCCAGCGCTCCACCTCGGTGAGTGGGAGCGGGTCGCTCACGTGATCTCCTCCGCGCACGCCGCCCCGAGGCGCACAACCTCGACACCAGCACGCACGGTCTCGCGCGTGGCGGCACCGCCGTGCCCGTCGCGGAACCGGCGCCAGCCCGCCTCGTAGTACGCCACGTACGCACCCGCGAGCGCATCGAGCAGCGGACGTCCCAGCGCGCGCAGCACCGCCACCAGCGTCGCGCGGTTCATCGACCACGCGTCCTCGTAGGCCGCGCCGGCCAGCTCGAGCACGCGCGGTGCCACGGGCGACACCCGCCAGTTCAGCTCCCCGAGCAGCGGCTCGAGGTACGGCCCCGGGCGATCGATCACGCGGAGGGGCAACGCCGCGAGGAATCCTCCGTGGGCGAGCAGCTCGGCGCGGTCGCGGACCCGGGAGGTCGCCTGCTCCTCCGCGGTGAGCGAGCGCGCCTCGTAGGGTGCGCCGAAGAGCGTGCGGACCGTGGTCGCGGGCGACGGGAGTATCCCGGCGTCGCGCTCGAGGCGGTTGGCGATCACGAGCTGTGGCTTCGGAATATGGAGCGGGTCAGGCAGGCGCGCGGCGTAGGCCTCGAGGACCGCCGCGTTCACCTCGAGGGCCACGTCCATGGAGTCGAGCTGCGCCTCGTCGGCGTCGTCCGTGAGCAGGAGGTGGATGTCGACGTCGCTGAGGCCCGGCACGTAGTCGATCGGTGAGTCCCACGCCTTGAGCGCGGACCCCTTCCAGTACACGCCGCGGACCCGGCCGGGCAGGCGGGCGACCAGCACCTCGGCCCAGGCGGCAGCCATGGCCACGGTCTCAGCGCGGAGTCGCTCGGGCGGGCAGTCCTCGGGCCAGGTCGACATCGTCACGCGGGGTCCTCCCGAAGGGGCACCGGTCGCCGAGCCCACCGGCGTCAACCTACCGGCGAGGCGCCGCGCCCCGCCGCCAACCCTCGCGCAGGGCCGCGCCCAGCACCGCGAGCGCCACGACGTACGCGACGCCGACCAGGGCAGCCTCCGCCCAGCCGGGCCACGCGTCATCGCCAAAGATGAACAGCCAGAACGCTCCGGCCCCCATCACCATGATGGAGGCCGCGAGCAACCCGCCGAGGATGGTCCCACCAACGCCGTAGCCGACGAGGAACGCCACCCTCCGGAGGGTGAGGCGCGACATCGCGCCGGACGCCGCTAGCCGTCGACGCGAGCGCTGGCGCTCCCCACGACGACTTCCTCGCCCTTCTGGTTCACCGTCGAGAGCGCGAGGTCCACGAAGTGCTGTCCGCCCTCCTCGCGCACGGCCTCGACCGTCGCCTTCGCGGTGAGCGTGTCCCCGGGCCAGACCTGCCGCGAGAAGCGCACGCCGAACTTCGTGAGGCGGCCATCGCCGACCCAGTTCGTGAGCATCTTCCCCGTCAGGCCCATGGAGAGCATGCCGTGCGCGAAGGCCGTCGGGTAGCCGGCGACCTCCTTCGAGTACGTCTCGTCGGTGTGGAGCGGGTTGTAGTCGCCGGATGCGCCCGCGTACTGGACGATCTGGGTCCGCGTGAGGTTGTCGACGACGACCTCCTCGTGCACCTGGCCGACCGCGAGCTCGCTTGCCTTGAGTGGCATCGTTGTCTCTCCCCGCCCTACTGCTCAACCGGACGCGAGGTCTGCACGCCGACAGAGCGGGCCGTGATGACCAGCTCGCCGTTCTGGTCGCGATACTCGGTGATCGTCTCGCGGAAGGTCATCTTGCCTGCGCGGCGACCTTCGCGCTCCCACGTCTCCCCGGGACGCGACGTCGCCGTCAGGACGTCGCCGGGCCGGAGGTGCCGGTGGTACTCGTAGTGCTGCTCGGCGTGCAGGCCGGAGCCGCCGCCGCCGCCCGTGCGCTGCACGCCCGTCGCCTCGCGGCCCGAGCCGAACCAGGGCTGGCCGATCTTCGGGCGCAGGCCGTAGTCCGGGTCGAACTGCGCGCTCGCCTGCACGAAGGTCGGCGGCGCGATGGTGCCCCCGGGCTCCGTCGTCTTTGCGTAGGCCTCGTCGTAGTAGATCTGGTTCGGGTCGCCCACGGCCCGCGCGAACAACATGATGTGTCCGGCTTCCACCGGGAACCGGTCGACAGCCATCGTCCCTCCTCAAGCGCTGCTGGAATGTCCGTGCTTCGCGGGAGGATGGTAGCGCCGCGACTCGCGCGTGGGATCGCCCTCCGAGCGTTATGACCGCGGCGCCAGCCGCTCGAGGTAGCGCGACCAGCCGTCCCAGAGGGCGTGGGGCGCGCCCTCGGACAGCGCTTCCACGGCAACGACCAGCGCCTCGACCTCGGCATCCGACAGGGCTCGCTCGGGGACACAACCGAACGCGCAACGGAGGCGCTCAGTGGCGCCCCACAGGCGACAGATCAGCGGACGGACCTCGTAGGCGCCGCAGAGCCCCGTCGAGCGCTCGAGGTACGGGCAGACGAGGTCGTCGGCACAGGCACGAGCGCCGTGCGCCTCGGACAGCCGCCCCCACTCGAGGTCGCTCATGACGATGGGGCCGCACGAACCGTGGCAGAGCCGCTGGCATTCCAGGCGCGGCAGCGACTCGTAGATGGCGAGCAGGTCGGCCGTGGCGGGCATCACCCTGGCGCGTCGCGCAGCTGGTCCGCGAGGACTCGACGCAGCACTTTGCCGTTGGCCGTCCGAGGCAGCGCCTCCACGAATCGATAGGCATGCGGCTGCTTGTACCCGGCGAGGTGTGCCGCGGCGTGGCGGGCGAGGTCGGCCTCCTGCACCGGAGCCGGGCCGTCGGCGTGGCGCACGACGCACGCCGTGACGAGCGTCTTCGCCTCGTCAATGGCGAGTCCCACCACCGCCACCTCGGCGACCCCGGGGCACGAGGCCAGCGCCGCCTCGATCTCGATGGGCGACAGCCGATAGCCGAACGACTTGATCACGTCGTCGGCGCGCCCGTGGAACCACACGTAGCCATCGTCATCCAGCGCCGCGAGGTCGCCACCGGCGAACCACTCGCCGCGGAAGACCGCAGCCTCCTCGTCGGGGCGGCGCCAGTAGCCGAGCATCAGCCCGGGGTCCGAGCGGTGGACGGCCAGCAGCCCCGCCTCGCCCGGCGGGAGCGGGACCGGGGCGCCGTCGGTGCCGCCGTCCGGCGTGTCCGCGTCCACGGGCAGAATCGCCACGCGGCGCCCGGGCTGCGGGCGGCCCGGCGAGCCGACACGGACCGGCGTCGCTGGTCCGGACGAAATGTACGTCGAGATCTCGGTCATGCCGAGCGCCTCGAAGAGGTCGGTCCGGGTGCGCGCACGCCACTCCTCCAGCAGGGCCGGCGGCAGCGCCTCCCCGGCGCAGAGGCCGTGGCGCAGCCTCTCGAGAGCCGTCGCGCCGTCGGCAAGACCGTACTTGAGCAGCTGGCGGTACACGGTGGGCACCGCGACGAAGACCGTCACGCCCAGGCGCTCGATGAGCAGCGGCCAGCCCGCGGGGTCGTACTCGCCACCGAAGAGCACCGCATGGCCTCCGGCTGCCCAAGCGTGCATCAGTCCAACGCCCAGCGTGTACGACCAGTTGAGCGTCCCCGCGTGCATGGTGACATCGGCAGGACCGAAGCCCTCCCACGACTCACGCATGAGCGCACGCCCGAGGATGGAGCGCTGCGCGTGCAGCACGCCCTTGGGTCGCGCCGTCGTGCCGGAGGTGTAGATGAGGAACGCGGGATCCTCGGCGGCAGTGAGCGGCAAAGGGCCCGGCCCATCGAGCGACGCCAGCTCCTCGGCCAGCACCTCGACACCGGCGAACCCCTCGAGTCGCAGCTCCGGCGTGGTGATCACGGCTGCGGCCTCGGCGTCCGCACGCAGAAACGCGGCCTCCTCGGGGGTGAGCTGCGGCGACGCAGGGATGGGCACCAAGCCCGCGACGTTGGCACCAAAGAAGGCGAAGGCGTACTCGGGCGAGTGCGGCAGGCGCAACAGCACGCGGTCGCCGCGGCGCAGGCCATGCGCGAGCAGCCCTCGACCGATGCGTTGCACGCGGTCCCACACCTCGGCGTAGGTCCACGAGGCGTCGAGCGCGGCGTCCGTGTACGAGCGTGCGAACGTGAACGCGGGACGTCCGGCGCTCGACGCGTCCGCGGCGCGGGACTCGAGGCAGTAGCGGGCGAGGTTGATGGCGGAGCCGGCAGCGGGTGTGGGCGTCGCGGGCATCGACATGGCGGCAGTGTACGCGCCGAGGATGCGCTCAGGACGGGGCGGGACGGCTCGAGACGGGACGGTGCGGAGTCCGCGCCGAGACCGATCGAGCGCTCGGAGCAGGCTCGGTCGGCCCGCTCCGAGCGCCGTGCCAACCTAGATCGGGCGGAAAACGGGGACCGGGTAGTCGCCCGAGTCCTGCTTCTCGAACTCCACTCGGACGCGCTGCCCGATGGCGATGTCCTTCGTCGGGTCGGCCACGCCGACGACGTTCGACATCATCCGGAAGCCCTCGTCGAGATCGATGTAGGCGACGGCGTAAGCGCCGAGGTCGGAGAAGGCGGGGTTCCGGTTCTGGCGCACCACGGAGTAGGTGTACACCGTGCCCTCGCCCTGGGACTGCTTCCACGCGAGGTCGAGCCCGCCGCAGTGGGTGCAAATGAGGCGGGGGTAGAACACGACGCCGCTGCAGCTGTTGCATTGCTGGTAGAGCAGCTCGCCGCGCTTGGCGCCCTCCCAGAAGGGCTGCGAGTTCGGCTCGGGGAACCGAGGCTGTGGTCGATTGGGCATGTCAGTCGCTCCTCGAAGAGTGTGGGGGCCGCGCCCGTGGGCTAGTCGCGGGCCAGGATGATGCTGCCGCCGGTGTGGTTGCCTCCGAGGAAGCCGCCGTTGCCGTGCGCGATCGCGAGCTGCGCGTTCGCGACCTGCGAGGTCGACTCGCCGCGCAGCTGGCGGACGGACTCGAGCAGCAGGAACAGGCCGCGCATGCCCGGGTGGTTGCTGGAGAGGCCGCCGCCGTCGGTGTTCAGGGCCGGCTTCAGGGCGGAGTCGAACCGGAAGCGGTTGTTCTTCGCGAAGTCCTTGTAGTCGCCCTTCTTGCAGAACCCGAGGTCCTCGAGGATGGTCGCGACCGTGATCGTGAATGAGTCGTAGATCATCGCGAGGTCGAGTTCCTCGGGACGCACCTGCGCCTCGCCGAAGGCAATCGGAGCGCTCTGCGCACCGGCCGAGACCGTGATGTCGCCGCCGTTCTCGCGGTACTTGGTCGCCTCACCCGTCCCGATGATCCACACCGGCTTCTTCTTCGCGCCGCGCGCTGCGGCGGCGCTGGCGATCACGAGCGCGCCACCGCCGTCGGAGACCATGCAGCACTCGAGGAGGTGCAGCGGATCGGCGATGACACGGGAGTCGAGGACGTCCTGGACCGTGATCTCGCCCGTCGCCATGAACTGCAGGTCCTGCATCGCGCGGACCGCCTCGGGGTTGCGAGTGGCGTGCAGCCGCGTCGAGACCGAGATCTCCGCGAGGTCCTCGGCGCGCGTGCCGTACTGGTGCATGTGGCGGTGGGCCACCATGGCGTAGTTCGCGATGAGGGTCTGGCCGAACGGGTCCTCCATGTTGCCCTGCCAGTTCGGCGCGCCCATCCCCGTCCCGCCGCCCGTGCCAATGGGCGTGCGGTTGGAGGCAGCCACCGAGCCGTAGGAGAGGATCGCGACGTTGGCCTTGCCGGCGCGGATGTCGCGGAGCGCGTGTGCGGTCTGGAACTCGTAGGAGGAGCCACCCACCTGCGTGGTGTCGATGACGGTGGGCTTCAGGTTCAGGTAGTGGGCCATCCCGAGCCCGCCGCCACCCTCGCCCTCGTTCGTGTCGTAGATCGCGTCGACATCGGTCAGCTTCAGACCGGAGTCCTCGAGGGCCTTCGAGATCGATTCGGCCTTGATCTGCATGGCCGAGCGGCCTGGGGCCACGCGCAACGGATACTCGTGGATACCGACGATGGCAGCATCGCGGGCCTGGTTCGCCATTCTCTCCCCACCTCCACCGGGGTCCGCGGCGGGCGCCGCAGCAACCTCGCGCTCGACGCCGCTTCGTGCGTCGCCTCGCTGCGCGTGATTACCAGATTCGAGTCAGCGGGGTCAACGAGGGGAGCCTGGACAGGCACCGACCTCGGGCGTTGACATGCCGCGATGCACCACTATTGTTCACTACATGGTGAACAATCGCGGTGTCAGCCACACGCTGGATCGAGCCTTTGCCGTCCTGTCACACCCCGCACGCCGAACGATGCTGGAACGACTCGCGCGAGGCCCGGGCACGGTGGGCGAGATATCGCGCGGGCTCGCCCTCTCGAAGCCGGCCGTGACGAAGCACGTGCAGCTACTCGAGGAGGCCGGCGTGATCCGGCGAACCGTGGAAGGGCGGACGCATCGCCTCGAGTTGCGCGCCGACGAGCTCGCCGAAGCGTCGCGCTGGCTGGAGCGGCAGCGCGGACTCTGGCAGCGGAAGTTCGCGACGATCGAGGCCCACCTGGCGAGGCAGCACGATGCCCGGGACTGACCTCGGGCGCCCCGGCAGCAATGACGCCGCCCGCGGCGTGTTACGACTCGAGCATCGCTTCGACGCGCCTCCCGAGGCCGTGTTCGATGCGTGGCTCGACCCGCGCGTTCTCCGCGAGTGGTGGGGGGTGGGAGACGACTGGCGTGCCGGTGTCGTCGACATCGATCCGCGACCGGGCGGCCGATACCGACTCTCGATGGTGGACCACTCGGAAGACGGGGGCGGCAATGAGCACACCGTTGGTGGTCGATACCTCGAAGTGGAGCGGCCTCGGCGCCTCGTATTCACGTGGGCCTGGGAGGCCGACGGTCCGGACGGCGCGGGGCATGAGGAGACGCTCGTGCGGGTGGAGTTCGAGCCGAGTGAGGCGGGAACCCGCCTCACGTTGACGCACGAACGGCTGCCGAACGCGGTCTCTCGCGAGATGCACGTCGTGGGGTGGCAGGCCTCGCTGGCCCGCCTGGCGAACGCGGTCCGGCCCCCTGGGCCGAGGAATGGAGCTTCGTGATGGCATTCGAAATTACGTGTGTGTGCGGCGAGCAGGTTCGGGTGGAGGGGGCAGACTTCGAGGCCGCCATCGCCCCCATGGTCGAGGCGATGGACCGACACGTAGCCGCGGCTCCCCACCCGCAGGTCCCGGCGAACCTGCCGCTGGAGCAGCGGCAGGGGATGGTGCGGCAGGCAATGACGCCGCGCTGACCTCGCGCTCACCGCGTGGCGGTGGCGCAGGGTGCTCATTTGCGGGATCGGAGGCCGAGCGCTAGCGTTCGCCCAATGCGAATCGGCCTCCTCAGCGACACTCACCTTCCATCGCTCATGCGCTCACTCGACGAACTGGGGCCCCAGCTCGCTGAGTTCCTGCGCAGCGTCGACCTCATCCTGCACTCCGGGGACGTGGTTACCCCCTCGATCCTCGACTGGTGCGAGCAGTTCGCGCCCCTGATGGCGGCACGCGGCAACCATGACGCGTTCGACGACCCGCGCATCGAGAAGATCCAGGTGGTGGACATCGAGGGCTACCGCATCGTCACGACGCACGACCTGCGCCCGGAGGACCGCCCGATCGAGATGATCGTGGAGCGCGACTTCAAGGGGTTGAATCCGGACATCGTGATCGGCGGGGACACCCACGTCGACCGCCTCGAGTACCGCGACGGCACGATCCTGATGAACTCGGGCAGCCCGAACATCCCCCACCACAAGGAGACGCGGCTCGGCACCGTCGGTCTGCTGGAGGTCACGCGGGACCGCGTGCACGCCGAGATCATTCTCCTGGGGCACACAGCGGGCTCGCCGAACCCGGGCACGCCTCGCCACATGGAGTTGCACGAGCGGCGGCTGATCGCGGCGACCCTCAATGGGGATCCGCTCGGCATCCCCGACCCGGTCGACTAGCGGCGCAACGCCCGGCGCTCCCCCCTCGGCTACGAGACCTCTTCGATCTGCGCGGACATCGACCCCTTCGACGTCGGAATCCGGGGGTCGGCGCCGTAGCCGTGGACGCCCGCCTGGTGGCGAGTCACGGTCTCGAGGTCGGCGGTCTCGAGGATCGCCCGGCCCGTCGTGTCCACCATCGAGGCGAGCGCGTAGGACTTCTCCGGGCCGTAGCCAAAGACCCGCGCCAGCATCTCGATGACGTACGCGTAGGTGTGCTGGTCGTCGTCGAGGAGCACGAGGTGGTAGCGACGGGAGCGCTCGGCCGACGCCTCGTCGGCAGGCACGAGGCGCGGGTCTGCCGTCCGAGGTGCAGTCGTCATCTCACCTCCGCGCTCGCGAGGTCCCGAGACCGCGTTGCCGCTAGGATGCCACACATGGCTCGTGACTCCGACCCCGCCGCCAGACGCGCTCCGGAGGCGGCGTGACAGCCGCAACCGAGCCGCGAGATGTCGATGTCGCGATCATCGGCGCGGGCGTCGTCGGACTGGCGGTGGCGGCGCGACTGGCGTCCCGTAGCACCGTGGCCGTTGTCGAGCGCCACCCCGCCATCGCGCGCGAAACATCCTCGCACAACAGCCAGGTCATCCACGCCGGAATCTACTACCCCACCGGCTCCCTGAAGCACGTGCTGTGCATCGAGGGCAGGCGCCTGCTGTACGACTGGTGCGCGGCGCGCGGCGTGCCGGTGCGCCGGTCCGGGAAGCTCATCGTCGCCACGCACCCCTCGGAGCTCGACGGGCTCGAGGGCGTGTGGGCGCAAGCCGCGCGCAACGGCGTCGAGGGCATGTCGCGACTCACCGAGGCGGCGGCGCGAACCCTCGAGCCCGCCGTTCCGGCCGTCGCCGCGCTGTTGTCGGAGGCGACGGGCGTCGTCGACGTGTACGCGCTCGCGCGCTCGTACGAGGCGGAGGCGCGCGCGCACGGCGTCCTGCTCGCGCTGGCCCACGACGCGACCTCGGCCACGCGGGACGCCGCCGGCTTCACACTCGAGCTGACCGATCCCGAGGGCCAGCCGACGCGGCTGCGCGCCGCCGCGATCGTGAACGCCGCGGGGCACGGCGCGCCCGCGCTGGCGGAGACGCTTGGCTACGCCCTCGACGGCGCCGAGGGCGTCCCGCCACTCCGGCAGCGCCCCAATCGAGGGCGCTACTACGACCTGTCTCCGGAGGCGGCGCGCGCCGTCTCGCGGCACGTGTACCCCGTCCCCCACGGCACGGGCGACATGCCCGAGTACATGCGCACCGCGGGCGGGCTGGGGGTGCACCTCACGGTGGACCTCGATGGCGGCGTCCACCTCGGGCCGGACACGGAGTGGCTCGACGAGGCGGCAACCCTCGACTACCGCAACGACGACACCCGACGCGCGGCATTCCTCGCGGCCGGGCAGCGGCTGCTGCCCTTCCTCACGGACGCCGACATCGCTCCGGGGCAGGTGGGGTACCGGCCGAAGCTCGGCGCGGGACAGGCGGACGCGGACTTCGTGATCTGGGCGGACAGAGGCTACGTGCACCTGGGTGGCATCGAGTCGCCGGGGCTGACCGCGTCGCTCGCGATCGCCGATCGCGTCGCCGCGCTGCTCTGAGGCGGCGCTGTGCTTCGAGGGGCACCGTGCTTGTGGAGAGCCGGGCGGCCACCTAGGCTCGAGGCATGAACCTCCTCGAGGACCCGGGGCGCTTCTACTGGAAGTGGATCGTCGTCGCCGTGGTGCTGCTCGTCGTGTACGGGATCGAGCGCACGATCCGCCTCGGGTCGCCGTTCTAGCCGGCGCGCCGCAGCGGCTCGATGGCGTGCTCGGGCTCCTCGACGGCCGGCGCCGCAGGCTCGGCGGCTTCGACGGGTGGCAGCATCGCGAGCCGGTACCCGGTGCCCCACTCGTTGATGAGGTAGTGCGGGACGGCGGGCTGGTCTTCCAGCTTTCGCCGCAGATATCCGACGTAGATCCTCAGGTAGTGCGTGTCATCGACGAACTCGTCGCCCCAGACGGTGCTGAGCAGCACCCGGTGCGGCACGACCTTGCCGATACGCAGCGCCAGCGCCTCCAGGAGGCGGTACTCCGTCGGCGTGAGCGGGATCTCCGCAGCGCCCTTCGTGACGAGACGAGCTTCGCGGTCGATCGTGAGCAGGCCCGTGCGGATCTGCAGTTGCTCGTCGTGGACGCGGCCGCTGCGCGCCGCCCGGCGTACCGAGGCGCGCACGCGCGCCACCACCTCGTCGGGGGTGTACGGCTGAGGTACGAAGTCGTCGGCACCGGCGTCGAGCATGCGCACAGCGTCGCTGTCCTCGGCCGAGTTCGCGAGCACGAGGATGGCGACGTCGTCGGAAACCGCGCGGAGCACTCGAGTCAGCTCGTAGGTGTCCATCCCGGTCTGCCCGGCGTCGAGCACCACGGCATCGGGTCGCAGCGCGTAGACCCGCCGCAGCGCGTCGAGGCCGCCCGCCCCCTCCTCGGCCGTGAACCCATGCGCCTGGAGCTGACGCGCTAGCGCCCGCCGATTGCGATCGTCCTCGGAAACTACGACGACAACAGGCATTTCGCACCCCACGCCCGCGGCAGAATCCGCTGGCCAGCCACTTCCTGCTACGCCTTATGCGCTTTTATGACTATCGGCAGGGTTAGCCAGCAAGTGAAGGCACGTAAGTGTTTGCCCTCGGATTCGCGGGAGCGGTATGGGCGCGATGCCCCGGGCCGTCCTCGCCATGCACCTGCAGCGGCTCCGTCGCCGGGACCGAGCGCAGCAGGTAGCCCCGGGCGCGGAAGGCGATGAGCAACTGGGGTCGGTTCGGGTCGTGCTCGATCTTCTCGCGCACGCGCCGGACGTAGACGCGAAGGTAGTGCCGGGCGGAGAGGAACTCCTGCCCCCAGACCTCGGACATGAGCTGGCGGTGGGAGAGCACGGTATCGAGGTTTTGCGCCAGGACGCACAGCAGGTTGAACTCGGTGCGGGTGAAGTGGAGCGCGAACCCGTCGCGGAGGACACTCCGCCGCTCCGGATACAGCACGACGTCCCCGAACCGGAAACAGACCTCACTCGGAGTGGAGGTAACGCTTCGACGGGTCAGCGACTTCAGTCGCGCGACGCACTCCGCCACGGGGTCGGCGTCACGCACCACGGCGTCCGCGCCCGCCTCGAGGTACGACGACACGGCCGACGAAGGGGCGTCGCGCCCGATGACCACGATCGGGCGGCCCGTGTTGAGCGAGAGGAACTCGACGAGCGCGAGCGTCGACGGCCCGTCCGCCTCCACGAGGAACGCATCGGGGAGCCGGCCCTGCACCAGGTGCTGGCGTGGCTCGGCGGACGCGCGCACGGCATCGAAATGCTCGCGGAAGGGTGCGATCAGCGCCTCCTGCGGGGAGACCACGATGAGCGTTGCCATGCGCCGCCTCCCGAGGCACGAACGGCGGCACTGGCGCCACCGAGCGCGGCGGCCCGGCCACCGTCTCAGTGAATATCGGGACATCCCTGACGATTACGCAGGGGCGGAAGCCGACGGGCCGGAGCGGGCGCGACCCGGCGACTCGGGGGTGCTCAGCCGCCTCGCTGGGAGGTGGTGCGAACGGCGCGGACGATGACGCGGTGGCTGTAGTTCCCCTGCGAGAACTCGCCGGAGCAGGTGATCAGCGTGATCGACTCCTGATCGGTGGGCGCAATGGTGCTCGCCACATCGAGTTGAGACAGCGGGATCGTCTCTGCCGCCGTGACCACGTAACGAATCGTGGCGCCATCGCGGAGGCCGATGAAGACACCGTCGCCGGGACGCACCTTCGAGAGGTTCCAGAACACGGCCGGCCCATAATTGATGTAATCCACGTGCGCCGAGAACACCGCGTTCCCCACGCCGATCCCGGGCTTCGAGGTGAAGTCGTACCAGGCGATGTCATGCGGGTTGTTCGGCAGGTCCATGTAGCCATCGGGGCGGACGCCCATCGGGATCAGGGTGGCCGTGATGCTGATCGAGGGGATCGACAGCGACGCCACCGGCGCCGCCAGCCGCTCGGTGGCCTCGATCTCGCGTGCGAGCTCGACGGGCCGAACGGGGATCGGCTCGGCATCCTGCCGCACCTCGATGCCGTCGTACCGCGCGAACCCCGGAAGCCGGGGTCGCTCGCGCAGCGTGCTCATCGAAAGACCGGCGACCGACAGCAGGAAGGCGAACACAGCTACCGCCAGGACCAGGTCGTACCGGTCGAGGCGGCGTGCTCGCTGGAAGTGCATGCACGGATTATACCCGCCGCCCTCCGAGGCGGACCCATATCGTGTCGCCAGTCACGAATGGCGTATCCGAGCGGCGCGCAGGCGTGGCGAAGCCTCGAGGGGCTGGGGCGAAGGCTAGACGAGCGGCCAGGGCGTGCAGCGCCACGGGTACATCTCGGGCAGGACGGGCTCGGCGAGCAGCTGCTCGAACCGACTCACGAGGGCCAGTCGCTCGCGCCGCGGGAGCTGCGTCAGGAGCGACGCCGCTTCGGGGGCCTCGGCGCGCACGCACTCGAGCCCACGGCGCAAGTCCTCCAGCAGCGTCGCCGGGATCGGTGCGCCGGCGAAGTCCCAGATCACCGTACGCAGCTTCTCGAGGGGGTGGAACGTCAGGCCGTTGTCGATCGCCCAGAGCCGGCGGTCGGCGTCGCAGAGAACGTGCCCGCCCTTGCGATCGGCGTTGTTGGCGAGCAGGTCGAAGACCGCGAGACGTACGAGTTGCTCCTCAAGGGCGGGGTCCTCGCGGAGGACGAAGTAGTGCTCCTCCGGGTCATGCGAGATGAACAGCTGCACCGAGCCCTCGCCCTGCGGCCCCTCCCGCACCACCGTCGGCGGTACGAGATGCCACCCGAGCAGCGCCGCGAGCTCGAAGGCCGCTGCCTCGCGACGATGGAGCGTGCCGTACGGGAAGTCACCCAGCGGCCGCTCGCCGCTGGCCGGCTTGTAGATGCCGAGCCCGCGCCCGACCTCCGGGTGCGACAGCTCCGCGAAGAACACGAGGTTCGACGAGTCGTAGACAACCTGCATGCGCTCGAACGCGGCATCGCGCAGCACCTCGAGGATGCCGTCCGTGGAGGGAAGCCAGGGGTTCGCCGGGAGGGGCGTCATTGTTCACCACCTGCCCGCCTACGCGCGCCCGCCGCTCAGGAAGGTCGCCGGGGCCGTCACCAGCATGTCATCGATGGCGGACGCGGGCACGCCGAGCGCCAGCAGTCGAGCTCGCACGTCGGTCGGGACGTAGCAGTAGGTGCTGCGCCCCTCGTGGGGCGGGTGAGGCCGCCAATCCCACTCCGGCACGTGGTCGTGAGAGAGGATGATGCGCCGCGCGTGCCCCTCGGCGCAGAGCGTCGCGATGGCGCGCAGGGCCTCCTCCTGGCCATCGCGCCCCGGCTTGAACTGGTCGATCGAGACGTAGCGACCGCTCCCCACGACCCGTCGGAGGTAGTCGACGTCGCCCGTGAGCGCATGGCCGATGGCCGCGAGGTGGGGCGCCAGCCCCTCGTCATCGAAGATGCGCATCTGGTCGATGCCGATGTCGTACGGGGCGGTGTGGGTCGTGATCGGCACGCTCGTCTGTGCCGAGGCGCGCGCCGCCGCTCGCAGGACGCGCTCCTGCACCTCGCCCATGCCGACCGCGCGGCTGGTGGCGACCTTGATGACGCCTGCACGGATCGTGGTGTCCGCGATCCCCTCGTCGATCTCGCGCACGAAGACCGCCGCGATCTCATCCACGCTCGCCGCAGCGAACCACCGGGGGATGTCCATCCAGATTCCCGTGCACGCGATCACGTGCACGCCGGAGCGGCGCGAGATGGCCTCGTACAGGCGCACGTCCCGCCCGAGGTCTGGCGGGCTCACGTCCACGATCGTTCGGACGCCGACCTCGTACGCCTGCACGAGCTCGGCGCTGACGTGCTCGATGATCGACTCGCGGTCATAGAGCCACGGGTACTGGTGTGGCAGCGCCGGGGACGCCAGGGCGAGGTGCTCGTGGCCGAGGGTGATCCCCAGCGCCGTGTGCTCGACCGGTCCGGTTACCGTCTGCACCAGGGTCATGGCGCCACCTCCTCCGGTGCACTCCCACCCGTCCTCAAGACCTGAAGCTACGTGCGCCCGGTGGCGGGACCGACGACCTCGCGCTCCGCGAGCCCCAGTCCGACGCGCATCGCGCAGCAGTGCATCATCAGCGTCGCTGTCGCCGGCAACTCCGCGTCGATGACCGCGCGAGCCCGGTCGAGGTCGTCCGGACTCGCCCCACGCGCCAGCAGCGAGGCACGATCGACCTCGATGGGCGCGGCCAGGAATCGTGACGACGAGCGCGCGTAGAAGTAGAGCGCCCGCCCCCGCTGGCGAAACAGGGGATACGCACCCAGGTGCTGCAACTCATCCCACGCCACCCGCAGGTAGCCCGGCCAGACGGCGACCGCTCGATAGAGGTCGGGCACTGACGTCACCTGCAGCGCCTCGCGAACCTCCGGAAGTGGCCCCGCCTGCTCCGAGGCGAACTCCACCGGCACCGCCAGGTGGCTCGCCTCGCGCTCAGAAGTCTCGCGCGGATCCGGGCGCCCCTGCCCACCGACTCGCGGGGAGTCCCAGCCCTCGGCCAGCGCGGCCAGCAACAGCAGCAGCTGGGGCTGCAGCCAGTGGAACACGTCGAGCACGTGCTCGAGCTGCGCGAGGTCCGCAGTTGTGAGCGCGCCCCCGAGAAGTGACTCGCGCGACAGGATCGGCTGGTACACGTCCTCGACGGCGTCGAGCGCCATGTCGGACATGTACAGCGCACTGCCGAGAAAGCCCGCGGTGGCGACGGACGGCGCGAGCTGGGGCCAGACGAGATCGAAGTACGAGGTGCACTCGGCAAGGCGAGCGAGCGGCGTCGGGACGAACGGCGCACGCAGCGCCTGAGCAGCCGCGTCGACCAGCCGGGGTCCGGTCATGCCACTCATGGCCGGAGGATACTCGAATCCCCGGGACCGCCGAGTGACGTGCCTACCCGGCCTTCGAAGCGTGCACGACGCGCCACCCCCGCTCGACCCCCGCGAGGGCCAGGGCCGCCGCCGCCAGGCCCAGCAGCAGGAGCCACCCGCGACTCGCGCTCGGGGCCAGCGTCGCGAGGTGCGCCGGCGCCGGGTGTTCGAGGGGTGCCAGCGAGTCCTCGATGCGCCCCGGGCTGGGGTTCGCGGAGTGCGTGGCATCGACGAACGAGCCATCGTCGGTGAAGCGCCGCAGGATCGACCTCCCGGCAGGGGGCGCCGTCAGCTCGGGAAGCCCGGTGGCGTGGGTGCGGTCCGAACCCCACGAGACCGCATCGACCGTGACGCCTCCGGGCGCCTGCAGCGCCAGGCGGTCGCCCGCGTTGCCGAGTCCGTTCGAGAAGCCACGCTCGAACGTGTGCACCAGCACCGCAGCACCGACATCGGCGCGCGAAGCACGCAAGACGAGCACCCCGCCAGCCTCGAGGGTCAGCGCGGGCAGCGAGACCGCCCCGGCGTTGTCGATGGCCACGTAGCCCTCGAGGTTCGCCGCCTCCCGCGCCAGGTTCGCGACCTCGAACCACTCGTAGTCCGCGTCCGGCCCCGGCTCCGAGGGGTCCGCCATGACCTCGGTGATGCGGAGCACGGTGCCCCGTGCGCCGGTGGCCGCCAAGGGCTCCCCGCCCGCTGGCCCGGCGGCCATCGCGCCCGCGACAGGGTGAGTGGCGACGCCACCGGCGACCGGCGGCCCCTCCAGCGCTCCCGGCGGCGCACCACGCCCGTTCGCGCCCGCGGACAGGGGCACCGTCGGTGCGGCCGTGGCAATCGAGGCCATCGGGGTGGGGGTCGCCGAGGGGGAGGGCGTCGCAGTGGCGCGCGCCTCGGCGGGGCCGAACCGCACGTCGTCAGCCTCGAGCGTGGCGGTCGCCGCCGAGGCTGGGCGAACCATGAGCCGCACGCGGGCGCTGTGCGCCTCGGCGGGCGCGCGCACCGCCTCCATCGCGACGACCCCGCCACCACCGGGCGGCCCGGGGGAGTCGTCCACGGACAGCTGGCTGCCCGTCGCGTCCTCCGAGGCATACCAGGCCACACGAAGCCACGCCTCACTGCCCGGCGAGGGGGCAAGCCACGCGGCCGCCGAGTACCACTCGCCCGGACTCACGCGCACCGCCTGTTGGAGCCACTTCGTCGAGGACGACGAGGACGTCAGCACGGCAATCGCACCGGTGCGCCCACGCCCCAGCGTGGCGGACCCACCCTGCGCGGCCCACGCGTACAGGCCGCGCGCGTCCTCGAAGTCCCCGTTCACGAGCGTACCGAATACGGCCGGAACCGCCGCCGCGGTCGCCGTGGGCGACGGCGTTGGCGTTCGCGTGGGACTCGGGGTGACCGGCGGAGTCCCGAGGGGCGTTGGCGTCGACGTCGGGGTGGGCGAGCTCACCGTGCCAGCTCCCGGCGGGGTCGTCGTGCGTGCGGTCGTCACCGTCACGCCATCGACGAGCACGCCCGCACCGAGGCGCGCCGGCACGGCTGCGAGCCGGACGCGCGCGCTCGCCACGTCGGGTGGCAACACCAGGGAGACCTCCACGCGGCTGTATCCGGCAGTGGCCGGTGGGGACGCAGCGCGTCCGCGCAGCACAGCCGGCGCGGAGCTGAGTGCCTCGAGGTGGAGCTGGACGCGGTCGACCTCGGAGGGGTCGGCGCGCACCCACGCGGACACCGTGAGCGTGTCGCCGGCACCCGTGCCATCGAGGGGAACGGCGCCGCGCAGCTGGACCTCGTGCGTGCTCGTGGCGACAAGGCGGCCCGCGCTCGCACCGGAGTGCGCGGGGCCCCCCAGCTCGAGGCGCCCGTTGACGGCGGACCAGCCGGCGCCCCCCGCCTCGAAGTCCCAGTCTGGAGGCGACTGCGCGAATGACGCGGTCACGCCGAGGGACGCGAGCAGCCAGAGAGACACAACCAGGACGAGGTGGCGCAGCATCCGTGCTCCGCGGAGTGCCGACGCCCCCGGCCTCGTTCCGTCGATGGTTACTCCGGGGGCGACAGCGGCCCCGATGCTAACCCGGGGACCGCCGCGACAGTCAGGTTCGCGTCAACAGCCTGTCGACAGATGTATGCACCTGTCGCCATGCGAACTGATCACCCGTTTACGCAAGTGCCTGCTTGTGAGACTCTTCTCCTCGAGGTGCGGGGACCTCACTCGAGGGTTGGCGTATGTCCAGGCGCCGTTCCTCAGTCGGCTCGCGCTCCTTGTGGCAATTCTCCCCGGCGCGGGGAGCGCGAGCGGTAGGCGGGATCGCTCACGGCCAAATACAAAGCGGGCTGCCACTGGCAGCCCGCTTTGGTGTCCGGAACCGGGCGAGAGTAGGCGCTACGCAGGCACGTCAGTCAGGCCAGCCCGAGGCGAGTTGACCAGGATCGCCATGTTTCCGGGCGCGTGCTTGTTCTCGTGCATCAGCTGGTGGCTGCGCCCGACCTCGGAGAACGCGAACGTCTCGGAGAGCACGGGGTCGATCCGCCCCTCGACCACCATCTGGTTGAAGGCCGCGCACTGCTCGGTGTTGGCGAAGTGGGAGCCCTGCAGGCGCTTCTGGCGCATCCAGAGGTAGCGCAGGTCCACGTCGGCGTTGTATCCGGACGTGCCGGCGCAGATGACGACCATGCCGCCGTTGTCCACCATGAACACCGAGGTCGGGACGGTTGCCTCGCCCGGGTGCTCGAACACCAGCTTGGGGCTCTTCCGCTCGCCGAGAACCTCCCAGAACTTCGCCCCGAAGGCACGCGCGCCCTGCATCCACGTCGCGAACGCCGCCGCGTCGTCCACGTCCGGCAGGCGGCCCCAGTGGTTGAAGTCCTTGCGGTTGATCACGCCCTTGGCACCGAGCTCGAGGCAGAACTCGTACTTGTTCTCCTCGGAGACCACGGCGACGGGCACGCCGCCCGCCTCGCGGACGAGCTGGATCGCCATCGAGCCGAGGCCGCCGGCGCCGCCCCAGATCAGGACCGGGTCGCCCTCGTGCACGACGTGGGGCTCCCAGCCATGGAGCATGCGGTACGCGGTGGCGCCCACGAGCATGTAGGCGGCTGCAGCCTCCCACGTGAGGTGGGTGGCCTTCGGGAAGCACTGGTAGTGGTCCACCCGGGTGAACTGGGCGAAGGACCCGTAGTTGGTCTCGTAGCCCCAGATCCTGTTCGAGGAGGACATGATGGGGTCCATGCCCGCCTGGATGTCGGGGGCGTTCTCGTCCCACATCCCACAGGACATCACTACGTGGTCGCCGACCTTGACGTTGGTGACCTCGTCGCCGATCGCCCAGACGATGCCGGAGGCGTCCGACCCGCCGATGTGGAAGTCCTCGGGCTCGCCGGCGCGATTGCGCGCCGCGATGACGTTGACGGGGGTGCCGAGAGCGGCCCAGACGTTGTTGTAATTCGTCCCGGCGGCCATCACCCAGACCAGCACCTGCCGAGGACCGATCTCCGGAACGTCCACCACCTCGATCTTGAAGGCGTCCTCGGGGCGGCCGAAGCGCTCCGCGCGAATCAGGGACGCGTACATCTGCTTCGGCACATGCCCCAGCGGAGGCATCTCCCCGATCTCGTAGAGGTCTTTCACTTCGGGCACGGGTCCCCCTTCACAGGACAAGCCGCGGCAAGCGGCGTCGGATTCGAATCTGGAGCGGCGCAATCCTAGCATTCCGCGGGGGCCCTCCACAGAGCCGCGCCCGCCCTCGGGACCCGCCGGGATGACGTACCGATCCGCCCGCCGGATCCGGCGTTGGAGCCTTCGGGGGGCACGTCTGTGCGTCGATAATGACGTGTGTGTGAGGACCGTCGGGGAGGCGTGCGCGTCCCGACACCGACATCGACCGTCTGCGTGGATCGCGAGCGAGCTCGCGACCGACGGGCATGGGCAGGGAACGTGGACCGGACGCTCGTCCGCCAGCTTCGCGCACTCGGGATCGACCCCGATCAACCGGTGGCGTCGCCGGAGGTGCTGGCGCGCCTGCTGGGGCGCATCAGCACCACGTACGCCATCCAGCGTGCGCTGCGCGCGAGGTTGCGCGAGCCCGCCCAGCCGGACTCCGCGAGCGAGCCCGAATCCACAGGTGTGCGGTTCGAGCGCTTCTTCGAACTCGCGAGTGACGCGATGTTCACGGCCACCCTCGATGGGTACATCACCTCAGCCAACCAGGCGCTCGCGGACATTACCGGCATCGAGCGCAGCGCCCTCATCGGCAGGCCCTTCGCCAGCATCGCCACTGGCTCCTCGCTGGAGGGCATGCTCGCAATGCGGCGCGCCATGTTCCGCGAGCGCGACAGCGTCACGCGCTACGAGGTGGACCTGTTGCGCGCCGATGGCGGCGTGGCGCACGTCGAGCTCGCCACGCAGTTCGCGCGGTTGGGCGGGCGACCGCACGAGATCCTCGGGGTCGCGCGCGACATCGGCGAGCGGCGAGCCCGCGAGGTGGCGCTGCGCGAGCAGGCGGAGCGGGATGCGCTGACCGGCCTCCCGAACCGGATGCGCCTCCTCGCCGAGCTCGAAGAGACCATCGCGGAGCTGCCGGACGCCACCGGGGCGCTGGCGATGGTGGACCTCGATCGGTTCAAGGAGATCAATGACAACCTCGGCCACGAGGCCGGCGACCGTGTCCTCGTAGCCGTCGCGCGCGCGATGGAGCGCGTCGCGGCGCCGCACACCGTGGCCCGCATCGCGGGGGACGAGTTCGTGGTGCTGATGCACCGGGTTACGCCTGGCGAGGCCACGGCGGTGGCGGAGCGGCTGCGTACCGCGGTGGCCGACACGCAGGTCCCCGCCCGAGGCGACCACATCCGTCCCGAGGTCAGCATCGGCGTGGCGATGATCAGCCGGCGCGCCACGCCCCAGGCCATCCTCGCGGCTGCGGACGCGATGCTCTACGAGGCGAAGCAGACCGGGCGCAACTGCGTCGTCGTGGAGGCGACTTCCGACCGGCATCGTCGCGATTTCGACGACTTCCTGCTGGCCGACCAGGTGTTCGAGGCGATCGGCGACGACCGACTCGACCTCGCGTTTCAGCCGATCGTGAACCTCGCGACCGGGGAGCCGGAGGCCCATCGGGCAGTACTGCGGATGAGGCACCACGACGGCACGGTCACGTCGCACGACGCGTTCGCCAACGCGATGGATCGCGTGGGCGCGCTCCCAACGGTCGATCGCTGCTCGGCGGCGCTCGTGCTGCAGGCGCTGCGCGACCATCCGACGCTGCGCATCGTCCTGCGCATCTCCGCGGCGACGGTCGCCGACGGCGAGCTCTTCGAGGTCATCGAGGAGGCGCTGCGCGACCACCCCGACGCGGCCCCTCGCCTCGTCATCGAGATTGCCGACCTCACACCCGCGCCGGACCAGGAGGCGCGCCGCAGCACGCTGGAGCGCCTCCGACGTCGCGGCTGCGGCATCGCGCTGTGTGAATCCGGCACTGGCAGCAGCGTGCTCAGCATCGCCCGCGAGGTGCCTCTCTCGGCGATCACGTTCGGGGCCATGCTGACGCAGTCGCTGCCGGACAGCTCGCTCAGCCGCGCGGTGGCGTTCGCGGCGCGCTCGATGGCGGACGCGCTCGGCATCGAGACCATCGCCGACGGCATCGACACACCGGAGCACCTGGCCGTGGCTCGGGAACTCGGGATCCGGCTGGGAGCGGGTGCACTCCTCGGCCGCGTCACCCGGCTCCCGGTCGCCCTGGTGGCGCGAGGCGACGCTGTGCAACTCGCCGAGGCGAGCTAGACGGCGACCGCGACGGCCATCTAGACGTCGTCGAGGGCCTCGATGGCCTGTTTGATCCGTCGTTCGACACGCTCGATCTCGTCGGGCTCGTCGACGCGACGCCCGTTCTCACGCAGCACGTAGAACGCGTCCACCACCTCGGGGCCGATCGTGTCGACCTTCGCGAGGTGGATATCGAGGGCCATGCCGCGGAGGGCGTTGGTGATCGCGAAGAGCAACCCGAGGCGGTCCGCGGTTGTCACCTCCACGATCGAGTAGCGCTCTGACCCGACGTTGTCGACGTGGACGGTCGTCGGCACGCGCACGCGGGGGACGGCGCGATAGGCCGCGCGCGTCTCGGCCAGTCGCTCTGCCACGGGGAACTCACCTGCGAGGGCCTGGGGGACGGCCTCGAAAATGCGCGCCCAGCGACGCTCGTCGATCTCGTGCCCCAGCGCGTCGTTGACGTGCATCACCTCGATGGCGATGCCGTCGTCGCGCGTGAACGCCGAGCCACCGAGCACGTTCGCGTTGTGCACGGCCAGCGTGCCCGCGACGAGCGACAGGATGCCGGGGCGGTCCGGCGTTACCAGGGTGAAGCGGTCGACGGAGCCGAGCGAGTCCCGGCGCGCCGCCGTGCCGCCGTGCGCCTCCTGGATCAGTGCAATGTGCTGACCGATCACCTCGGGCGGGGTGCCGAGCAGGTAGCTCGGACGGAGGCGGTCGACGTGTGCGTAGACATCAGCCTCGGCGACCTGGCCGCGCAGCGCCTCGGCGGCGCGCTGGCGGAGGATCGCGAGCGTCTCCTCCTCGGGGCGCTGGTCCGTGAGCAGATCGAGGGTGCGGACGTAGAGCCCGCGCATGAGCTGGGCCTTCCACGGGCTCCACACGTCGGGACCGCTCGCGCGGGCATCGGCGACACCCACGAGGTACAGGAGGTGGAGGAGTCGCGCGTCCCGGATCTGCTCGGCGGTCTCACGGATCACGCGACCATCGGCGATGTCGCGCCGGGTGGCTACCGTCGGGAGCAGGAGGTGCAGGCGCGCGACATCCGAGAGCCGCCGCGCCGCGGCCGCATCGAGTCCCGCGCGATTCGCGAAGCGCTCCGCGATCACGGCTCCGGCGTCGCTGTGGTCACCCTCGTGGCCCTTGCCGATGTCGTGGAGCAGTGCGGCGAGCAGGACCTCGCGCCGGTCTGGGAGCTGCCTCGCGACGGCCACCGTGTCCGTGATCTCGGTGTCGCCGTCCATGGCGAGCGCCACCTCCTCGACGGTGCGCATGACATGGACGTCGACGGGGTGACGGTGGAACGGCGCAACGTGGGGCAGACAGCGCAACACCTCCCACTCGGGGAGTAGCCTGGTGAGCCAGGGGCTGGCCGGAAGCGGGTCGAGGCTGGATGCGCCCACCTGCTCGAGCGCCATGTAGAGCAGCTCGAGGTCGGGACCGGCCGTCGGCACGGTCACGGACGTGCGCGTGGAGGCGGGCGACGGCTTCCCCCGGAACCGCGCCAGGAGCCCGCCAAGCCCTCCCGAGGGGGCGCGCGCGTCACCGAGCCGCGCTCGGGCGTAGGCATCCACCGTGCGCCCCGCACTGAGCAGGCTGCGCTCGAACACCGGACGCCGCACGCCGAGCCACGCGGCCACCTCGGGAGCGACGTCGCGGAGGTAGCGATCATTGCGACGCTCCGCGAGCGCGTGCAGGGCGTGCCGCCCCGAGGCCAGCACGTCGAGCGCGTCCTCGAGGTCCGCGTCGAGGCGCGGCACCTCGTTGCCCTCGACGATCGACGTGGCGAAGTCGAGCCAGCGTGCCCCCTGGAACGTGCGCAGCCCGCCACGTCCAGCCTTCAGGTCGAACTCCTGCAGTTGCCAGGGCTCGCGCGTCACCTGCTCGCGGTACTGGTCGGCCAGCGCCTGCGTCAGCCAGCCGAGGCGGCCACGCAGGAGCTTCGCGAAAGCGGCGCGCCAGCGGTCGTAGAGGGCGCGGTCACCGGCCACGAGACGGGCCGTGAGCAGCGCCGTCATCGTCTCGAGGTTGCCCCGGGCGGCCTCGAGCGCCTGGTCCACGGTCCGGATGGAGTGCCCGACCTTCAGGTCGGCATCCCACAGGGGGTAGAGGACCGCGCGCGCCCGAGTCGTATCGGCCCCCGGCACCAGCAACATCACATCGATGTCGGAGTGTCGAAACTGCTCGCGACGCCCGTAGCCGCCGACGGCGACGACTGCGACGTCGTGCGCCTCGGCCTGCACGGCCAGGCCCTGCAGCCCCGCATCGAGGTGGTCGGCGAGGATGGTGCAGGCCTCGCGAGGCAGGAACGTGGACCCGGAACGCGCGAAGGCGCGCGTGGCAGCAGCCACGCGCGCCTCCATGAATGGCGAGAGGGGTCCGGCGATCAACGATTCTCGAGTTGCCATCGTGCTCGCCCTCGCCAGACCCCGCGCACTCCGTCTACAGGGCGTCCCGCCCACGCTCGCCGGTGCGGATGCGAATCACATCCTCGACCGCGATGACCGCGATCTTGCCATCGCCGATCGATCCGGTGCGCGCCGTCATCTCGATGGTGGAGATGACCGCCGGGGCCAGCGAGTCATCGACCAGGACCTCGATGCGGACCTTGGGCACGAAGTCGACTTCGTACTCAGCGCCACGATACGTCTCGGTGTGCCCCGCCTGCCGCCCGAAGCCCTGGATGTTCTCCGCCGAGAGGCCGGTGACCCCGGTCTCCTTCAACGCATCCCGGATTTCCTCGAGCTTGAAGGGGTTGATGTACGCGATGACCATCTTCATGGGAATGCTTCCTCTCGTGCGCTCCCGCTCGCCTACTCGGCGAGGGCGTACGCCTGCTCATCGTGCAAGGTGATGTCGAGGCCTCGGCGCTCTTCCTCCTCGGTGACGCGCAGTCCGATGGTCATCTTGATGGCCATCGCGATGATGTACGAGAGCCCGAATGAGTAGACCAGGGCGATGACGACAGACTCCAGCTGCTTGATGAACTGGTCCATGCTGCCCGCGACGGTGTTGATCTGCTCGCTGGCCAGGAAGCCCACCATCAGCGAACCGAGGATGCCCCCGACCAGGTGGACGGCGATGACATCGAGCGAGTCATCGAAGTTGAAGGCGAACTTGATCTGGAGCGCCAGGAAGCAGACCACTCCTGCCGCGAGCCCGATCAGGATGGCACCCACCGGGGTGACAAAGCCAGCCGCCGGAGTGATGGCGACGAGCCCGGCGACGGCGCCCGAGGCGACACCGAGGGTCGTCGGGGAACCGGACCGCAGCTTCTCGACGAGCACCCAGGCCGTGGCGGCGACTGCAGCCGCGATGTGCGTGTTGACGAACGCCCACGCCGCCAGCTCGTTGGAGGCAAGCGCGGACCCGGAGTTGAAGCCGAACCAGCCGAACCACAGGATGCCCGTGCCCAGCAGAGTGAGCGGAAGGCTGTGCGGTCGGATGATCGACTGCCGCCAGCCGAGCCTCGGCCCCAGCGCGATGATCAGGGCGAGCGCCGCGGCGCCCGCGTTGATGTGCACCACCAGCCCACCGGCGAAGTCGACGGCGCCAATCGTGCTGGCGATGAAGCCACCAGTGATGCCGTCCTCGGTCGCCGTGAAGTCCCAGACCCAGTGGGCCATGGGCGAGTAGACGACGATGGACCAGATGGAGATGAAGGCCACCCACGCGCTGAACTTGATGCGCTCGGCGACCGCGCCGGCGATCAGCGCCGGGGTGATAATCGCGAACATCAGCTGGAAGACCATGATCACGGTGTCTGGGACGCCCGCGACGCCGTGCACGCCGTTGCCGCCCTCGAGGAGCGCGGTCAACCCGAGCAGGTCCATGTTGCCGATGAACGGCGCGTCACCCCCGAAGGCGAGGGAGTACCCGACCAGTACCCAGATCACGGTGATGATGCCCATGGAGATGAAGTTCTTCATGAGCATGTTCAGCACGTTCTTGGCGCGCACCATGCCGCCATAGAACAAGGCCAGCCCCGGTGTCATGAAGAGCACCAGGGCGGAACTGGTCAGCATCCATGCGATGCTGCCGCTATCCGCCGCGAATTCGTCCATTCCTGACCTCCCCGCTGGCCCCTCGCCAACTGCGGGAAGGATGTCGCGCCCCTGTTTCGCCCGGTTTACTCCGTGATTTCGCGAAGGTTGCGCCTCTGTTACGGGCGTGTTTCGTAGGTACGGCGGCGGAGGCGCGGCGCGGCGTTCATTGCTCGGAGCGTCCGCGGGGTGTTTGAATGCCGTATGGCGAGCCTACGGCAACGCACGACCGCCGGGGCGCCCTCCGCTCCTTCGGCCTCCGCGCCCCGACCGTTCCTCAAGTGGGCGGGCGGGAAGCAGCAGCTGTTGCCCGCACTGCTCGAGGCAGTGCCCGACCAGTACGAACGGTACTTCGAGCCGTTCATCGGCGGCGGCGCCCTGTTCTTCGCCCTGGCCCACGCCGAGACCGCCCACGCGAGCATCCTCGGGGACGCGAACGCCGAGCTGATCGCCACCTACGAGGCGGTCCGCAGCGACCTCGAACCGCTGGTGCTCCGCCTGCGCCGACTTGAGCGCGCGTACCTCGCCCAGGACTCGGACGGGCGTGCGGCGCTCTACTACCGGGTCCGCGAGTCGCGTCCTCGCGGTCGGGCCGCCATCGCGGCGCGGTTCATCTTCCTCAACAAGACCTGTTACAACGGACTGTACCGAGTGAACAGCCGCGGGCTGTTCAACGTGCCTCACGGGCGATACCGCGCCCCGAAGATCCTCGATCGCGGGGTGCTGGAGGCCGCATCGCGCGCCCTCGCAAGCGCCGAGCTGGCGTGCCGCGACTTCGAGGCGACGTGCGCAGATGCACGGGAGGGCGATTTCGTCTACTTCGACCCGCCCTTTCACCCGCTGTCGGTGACCTCGAGTTTCACTCAGTACACCTCGACGAGCTTCGGCTGGGCCGACCAGGAGCGGCTGCGGGCCGCCATCGACCGGCTGACCGAGCGCGGGGTCCACGTGCTGCTCTCGGACTCCCCGCACCCGCGCATCGTCGACCTGTACGAGTCAGGCGGGTACGAGCTCCGGCGCATCCCGGCACGGCGGGCGATCAACTCGAAGGCCGCGGGCCGGGGCGCCATCGACGAGCTACTGGTGGGCAATCGCGCGCTGCTCGCGAGGCGGCGCAGCCTCAGTCGTCCGACGATCCCTCCGAGTCCCGAGACCGACGACGGCTCGGCTCGAGGGACGGCGGCTCGACGCCGACGGACCGCGCGGCCTCGCTGAGGCCTCGCCAGGTCGCCTCATCGACGGGGATCGCGAGGGAGCGCTCTGCCGCGAACCGGCGCGACCGGTCTCCGGGCGTGAGAATCTCATCAACCCCCTCGCGGAAGGGCGGCTGCGTCACCCACCCGAGGAGCGCACTCATCCCCGCCTCGAGCACAGTGCGCCCCGCGAAGCGCTCGGGATCGAGCGCCACCACGAACAGCCCCACATCGGGCGGGGAGTCGGGCCCGGGTGGCGGGCTCCCACCGAGGAGCGTCGCCAGCGCCTCGACCGCGAGGGCCAGGCCGAAGCCCTTGTGCGCCGCGCCTCCACCCAGCGGGAGCAGCGCGCCGCCCGCGCCGAGGACGGCGGGGTCCGTCGTGGACGCGCCGTCCGAGTCGACGAGCCAGCCCTCGGGTACCCGCGCCTCCAGGCCCCGGGCGAGGCGCACCGTCCCGGCGGCGACCGCCGACGTCGCCATGTCGAGGATGAACGGGGCGTCGCGGTCGGCCGTGGGCACGCCGAACGCCAGGGGGTTCGTGGAGAGTCGCGGCACCGCCCCACCGTGGGCCACGACGAGTGGTGCACCACTCGACATGACGATGCCGACGAGGCCCGCATCCACGGCCTGCTCCGCGTAGGCGCCGAGGCGCCCGACGTGGGCGACGCGCCGACCAGACACGACGCCCACCCCGGTAGCGCGCGCCTGCTCGATGGCGAGGCGCATCGCGCGGCGAGCCGTGACCTGTCCGAAGCTCCACCCTCCATCGATGAGCGCCGTGCTGTCGCTGGAGCGCACCACGTCGAAGGGTGCGCCCGCGACGATCACGCCGGTGGCCATCGCGGCGAGGTACTCAGCGACACGCACCACCCCGTGCGAGTCGTGACCGGTCAGATTGGACTCGACGAGGTGCGCCGCGACCACGGGGGCGTCGCCGTCCGGCGCGCCGCCGGCAACGAGCTCGAGCTCGACGAGGTCGAGGAGCTCGGCGGGAGCGACCTCGGGCATCGCTAGCCCTGGACGCGCGGTACGCCCGCGCGGTCGCGAGCGGCAGCGAGGTCGGCGCCGGCCTGCCGCGCCATGAAGGCGCGGTCGGCACCGAGCATCACCATCTGGAAGCCGGCCTCGAGCCAGCGCGTGGTGAACTCGACGCTGGCGGTGTGCATGCCCGAGGCCACACCGTGGCGACGCGTCGCCTCCAGGATCTCGAGCACGGTCGTCGCGTGGCGCTCGTCATGGTTGTCGCCGGTCGGTTCGATGCCGAGCGCGTAGGCGAGGTCGGACGGGCCGATGTAGGCGCAGTCGACGCCGGGCGTCGACATGATGTCATCGAGGTTCTGGAGCGCCTCGACCGTCTCGATCATCACGATGCAGGCGACTTCCTCGTTGGCGTGCCGCTGGTAGTCGCCGCCCGCGTACATCGCCGCCCGCGCCGGCCCCGAAGAGCGGTCGCCGGCCGGGGGATAGCGCATCGCGCGGACTGCCCGCTCGGCGTCGGCCCGGTTGTTGACCAGCGGCACGATGACGCCGTAGGCGCCGGCATCGAGGGCGCGGCCGATGTCAGCGAAGTCGTTGCTCGGCACGCGAACGAAGGGCACCGTGTCCGTCGTCGAGATGGCCTGCAGCATGTGAAAGCAGTCCATGTAGTCGACCACGCCGTGCTGCATGTCGATGCACAACCAGTCGAAACCCTGGTGCGCCATCACCTCGGCGGTGAAGGCGGAGTTGATCGTGAGCCAACCGCCGATGGTCTGACGGCCCTCTCGCCACGCGCGGAGGACGGGATTCGGTCGCATCGATGCAGCTCCTTGACGGTCGCTCGGGTGCGCGGAGGATACAGGACCGTCCGTGGCAGACCTGGGGAGCCGACGGAACTCGCAACCCGGCTGCCACCGAACACATGTACGGACTGGCGAGCCCGCGCTATCCTCGGGGCCTCCCCACCGGCAACGTGGACCAGGCGGCGGCCATGGGCTGGTACGACGTGATCGAGACGCCCGGGGGCCAGCCCTTCGTGGACGGGTCCCCC
>CADEHD010000003.1:0-4766 GCA_902827055.1 uncultured Chloroflexota bacterium
GGTGTAGCAGTGATCGAGCGCGGGATTCTCAGGGCTTGGGACTCGACGAACTACCTCGCCACGGTCCAGTACGCCTCGAGCCTGACGACGACAGTCGGGAGCATCCCCACCTCGAGGGCGATCGCGTCCGCCGAGATGGTGACCGGCCGAGTCGTCGCCGTCGCCATCTTCGACCCGGCAAACCCCGTCGACGCCCTCGTCGTCGGCGTGTACTAGCCGCGCACGAGCCGCGAGGCGCGATTGTGTGCCTGCGGGCGGCTGACTAGACTTCGTGGACAGGCTACGACGGAGACAGTAGCCCGGCCGCCCTCGAGACCAGCGAGTGGCGAGCAGTCCAGCGAGTCCGGGGCGGTGGAAGCCGGACGCTGCTCGGCCGGACGAAGATCACTCCAGAGCCGCCGACCGAACGCGGGCCCCGAGGGCTCGCCAGTAGACTCGGCCGGAGCGCCCACCGTTACCAGGGGCAGCGCCGTGACCACGCTCGCGATGCCGCGAGCCGTGCAGCGACGCAGTGAGCGGCGCTCACCTCGGAGGCCCCCTGGAGGGCCACGAGGACGAGCGCAACGCGGGTGGTACCGCGGGCTTCCGACGCACGCCGCTTCCACGGCAACCCACGTCGAGGCTCGTCCCGTGACGGGGCGGGCCCTGGTGGTGCCTGTCCTCCGCAGGGTGGGACTGGATGGAGGCGTGCGCATGGCGACGAGGTTCGAGCCCGTAGGCTCACGGTTCTCGGCTCCCGAGCTCGAGGAGCGGGTGCTCCGTTTCTGGGGCGACCGCGAGATCTTCCGCCGCTCCATCGACGAGCGCGCCGGTGCGCCCGTGTTCTCCTTCTTCGAGGGACCGCCCACCGCCAACGGCAACCCGGGCGTGCACCACGTGCTCGCGCGCGTCTTCAAGGACCTCATCCCCCGCTACAAGACCATGCGCGGCTACCAGGTTCCCCGCAAAGGCGGCTGGGATACCCACGGGCTGCCCGTGGAGCTCGAGGTGGAGAAGCAGCTGGGGCTGAGCTCCAAGCGAGAGATCGAGGACTTCGGCGTCGCCGCGTTCAACGAGCGTTGCCGCGCCTCGGTGTTCGCGTACGTCCAGGAGTGGGAGCGGATGACCCAACGCATCGGCTTCTGGGTCGACATGCAGGATGCGTACGTCACCTACTCGAACGAGTACATCGAGACGTGCTGGTGGATCTTCAAGCGGCTGTGGGACCACGGCCTGATGTACCTGGGGTATCGCGTCACGCCGCACTGCCCGCGCTGCGAGACCTCGCTGTCGAGTCACGAGATCGCGCAGGGGTACCACGAGGACACCCCGGACCCCTCCGTGACCGTGCGCTTCCGAGTCAAGCCGGCGCACTACCACGCGAGCGCTCCCACGCCCCACCTCCACCTCGAGGATGGCGTGCCCACGTCGATCCTGGCGTGGACCACCACCCCGTGGACGCTGCCCGGCAACACCGCGCTGGCCGTCAACGCCGAGGCTGGCTACGTGCTCCTCGAAATGGACGCCGCTGGCGGCGGCCGTGAGCGGGTCGTCGTGGCAGCGGACCGCGTCGAGGCCGTGCTCGGGGATGCCGGCGACATCATCGACGCGTTCCGCGGACGCGAGCTCGTCGACGTCCTCTACGAGCCCCTCTTCGAATCGACCACCTGGGACGGCGTCGAGGCGCTCGTCTTCGCGCCGGACGGGCGCCCGCAGCGACTCAAGGCCAGCGAGTCCGCGCCGGAGCGCCGCGTCGTGGCCGGGGCCTTCGTCGGCACCGCCGACGGCACGGGTGTGGTGCACATCGCGCCAGCGTTTGGTGAGGACGACTACCAGCTGGGACGCAGTGCCGGGCTGATGTTCCTCCAGCCCGTGTCGCTCTCGGGCACCCTGGTGGGCGGGCCGTGGGCGGGGCGCTTCGTGAAGGAGGCGGACCCCTCGATCACCGCCGACCTCCGCGAGCGGGGCCTGCTCTGGAACGCCGCGACGATCCGTCACACCTACCCCTTCTGCTGGCGCTGCGACACGCCTGTCCTCTACTACGCGAAGCCCTCGTGGTACATCCGCACGACCGCGATCCGCGATCGCCTCGTGGAGACCAACCAGACGATCCACTGGGTGCCCGAGCACATCCGCGACGGTCGCTTCGGCGAGTGGCTCGAGGGCAACATCGACTGGGCCGTCTCCCGCGAGCGCTACTGGGGTACGCCGCTCCCGCTCTGGGTCTGCGAGCTGTGCGCGCACACCGAGTGCATCGGCTCCTTCGAGGAGTTGCGGACGCGGGCGCGCGCCGCCACCCTCCCGGAGCCCTTCGACGACCCGCACCGCCCGTTCATCGACGCCATCGAGATCGACTGCCCGCAGTGCGGCGGCACCATGCGCCGCACGCCCGAGGTCGCCGACGCGTGGTTCGACTCGGGTGCCATGCCGTACGCGCAGTGGCACTACCCGTTCGAGCACGGCGAGCAGTTCGAGTCTCGCTTCCCTGCCGACTTCATTTGCGAGGCCGTCGACCAGACGCGGGGCTGGTTCTACACGCTCCACGCCCTCGCGAACCTGCTGCACCGCACCGAGGACGTCTCGGAGCCTATTGCCTACCGCCACGTCATCGTGCTCGGGCACATCCTCGATGGCGACGGGCAGAAGATGTCGAAGTCGCGCGGCAACGTCGTCAACCCGTGGGACGTGCTCAACGACCACGGCGCCGATGCGCTGCGCTGGTACCTCTACACCGCGTCCCCTCCCGGGAACTCGCGGCGGTTCTCGTCCGAGCTGGTGGGCGAGACTGCGCGCCGCACCATCTCGACGCTGTGGAACACGTACTCGTTCTTCGTGACCTACGCGAACGTCGCCGACTTCGACGTGGCGGCCGCCGTCGACCCCGGGAGTCGCACCGAGCTCGACCGCTGGGTGCGCTCCGAGTTGCACCGCACCGTGCGCCAGGTCACGGAGGCGCTCGACGCCTACGAACCCGCGGATGCCGGCCGGCCGATCGCCGACTTCATCGAGCAGCTTTCGAACTGGTACCTGCGCCGCAGCCGTCGCCGCTTCTCGCGCCCGGACTCCGAGGCCGACCGCCAGGCCGCGCTCCACACCCTCTGCGAGTGCCTCACCACCACCGCGCGGCTGCTCGCGCCGTTCACGCCCTTCCTTGCCGAGGAGCTCTACCGCAACCTCGAGGCAGGCCCCGGCTCCACGACGGGCGCCAGCGGCGCGGGAGCGGCCGAGTCCGTACACCTCGCCACCTGGCCCGAGGTCGACGTGAGCGCCATCGACGAGCAGCTCTCGAGCGAAGTCGCGACCGTCCAGCGGATGGTCTCGCTCGCCCGTGCCGCCCGCGCGAAGGCGGGCGCGCGCGTGCGTCAGCCGCTGGCGACCGCCGTGCTCGTGCCGCGCACGCCCGCTGAGCGTGCCGCCCTCGAGCGGCTGCGCGACCAGATCCAGGACGAGCTCAACGTGAAGACCATCGAGGTGGCGAGCGATGCCGGCGAGCGCGTGAGCTACACCCTGCGCCCGAACCTCCCCGTGCTCGGTCCGCGCCTCGGCAGCGACGTCGGCAGGGTGCGCCAGGCGCTCGCGAGCGCGGACGGCAGCGACATCGCGCGCCGGATGCGCACGGGGCAGCCGATCACCCTCGCGGGTGTGGACGGCATCGAACTCGCTGCCTCCGACATCCTGCTCTCGGTCGAGGCTGGCGAGGGCTGGGCGGCGGCCGAGGACGGCGGCTACATCGCGGTCGTGGACGCACGTCTCACCCCGGACCTCGAGCGGGAGGGGATCGCCCGCGAAATCGTGCGGCGCCTCCAGGACCTGCGCCGCGAGGCTGGACTCGACCTCGCGGACCGCATCCGAGTGACGTTCCAGGGCGACGGGGTGATCACCGCCGCGCTGGCCGCGCACGGCGACAGTGTGCGCGAGGAGACCCTCGCCGACTCGATCCTCGCGGCGACTCCCGAGGCAGGCGCCGTGCAGTCGAGCGCCGAGATCGACGGCCACCCGCTGACCCTCGCGCTGCTGCGCGCCTAGGAGGCACCATGCCCACCGTCGGACGGCCCATTGAGGGGATCACCGGTGAGCGTTTCGCGCAGGGGGTGACCTTCGAGGCGTACCTCGAGTACATCTCGACGCCTGAGAACCTCGCGCGCGAGGGCTCCGACGGCGCTCAGCGCAGCGACCAGGGCGGCTGGATGCGCTCGTGGCACGCCTCGCTTGCGCTGACCGACGCGCAGGCGGCCTCGATGCGCGCGCTCGCCTCGAGGCCGGACGGGCCGGCGCGCGTGCTCGTCCTCTCGGAGGAGTGGTCGTCAGACTGTCGGCGCGACGTGCCCGTGTTCGCGCGCCTCGCAGAGGCCGGTGGCCTCGAGTTGCGCGTGTTCAACCGAGACGGGGCGCGCTTCGGATCGACGCCGCAGCCGGATCCAGCGCTCTCCCCGAACGCCGACCTCATGCGACCGTTCGTGAACTCGAAGCGCGGCGAGACGTTCCAGTCGATCCCCGTCGCCGCGTTCTTCACGAGTGACTGGCGCTACCTCTACCACTTCGTCGAACACGCCGCCGTCTACGACAAGGACGCGTGGGTCTACAACCACCTGCGTGTGGCGCGGCCCGGCGAGACCCCGGACGAGACCCGGGCGCGCATCGGCGCGGGCATGGCCGAGCTCGTGGCGTCGCCGCTGTTCCGCGTCTGGGCCTCGGCCGCCGCCGACGAGATCATCTCGAGCCTCTACGGCGTGGCGACGCTCGGCCTCGCCCGGGGGACCAACGAGCGCTGGCCGCGGACTACCGCG
>CADEHD010000003.1:4776-23686 GCA_902827055.1 uncultured Chloroflexota bacterium
CGCTGACCAGCATCGCCGCGGCGGTGATCGGCGGCGCGGCGCTCTCAGGCGGGCGAGGCTCGTTCCTCGGCGCGCTCCTCGGCGCGATCTTTTTCGCCCTGATCATCAACATCGTGCCGTTTCTCGGCGTCAACACCGCGGTCGGCGTGATCGTGAGCGGTATGCTCACGTTGCTTGCGGTTCTCGTCTATTCGGGCCGCTTGCCGTTCGGGCGGCTCAAGTTGATTCTTCGCGACAGGCTTTGGTCTGGTCGCGCGGCGGCCGGTTCAGTCTAGATCTCGGGAGGCCTTCATGAGCACTACTGCAACCATAGCTGAGAGGGCGTCGGTACGCTCCGCCGTGGCGCCCTCTCCGGCGGAGGCCGTCTCGGGGGGCTGCGGCTGAGGTGTTGCCGGGCCCTGGCCCGGCGCGAGCACGAGCCCCACAAGGAATTGGCCGACCGCCGTGCGCCAGTCGCGCTCCTCGGTCGACGGGCGCACCCGGCCGTGCCGGGGCTCACCGCGCATCACGTGCGCCGTCTCGGCCGCCACCTCGGCCCCCACGATGAGCATGTTGGCGCTGAGGTAGACCCAGAAGAGGAGTGCGACGATGCCCCCGAGCGAGCCGTAGATGATGTCGTAGGCGCTGAAGTTCGAGATGTAGAGCGCGAAGCCGTACTTCACCAGCTCGAAGCCGGCGGTGGCGACGAGCGCGCCACCCCAGAGGTAGCGCAGCGGCGTGCGCCGCCCGGGGAGCACTCGATACGCCGTGACGAAGCCGACGAAGACCAGCGCCGGAGGCAGCGCCTCCGCGCCGAGGTCCCAGGCCCAGCCCAGGCGGTCGCCGAGGAACGGCAGGCGCGTCTCGAACACGCCCTGGAGCACACGCCACGACGTGGTCGCCGTGAGCGCGAGCAGGACCGTGGCCCCCGCCACCGGCGCGACCACCAGGTCCACGGCCTTGGCTCGCAGGGGCGGCATGCCGCGATCGGCCGCGAACGCCACGCGCAATGAGCCGCGCACCACGGAGATCAGCGCGCTCGCGGCCCAGAGCGTCGCGATGCCGGCGACCAGCGTCAGCGTCGGGCCGCGGTTCGCCACCGCGAACAGCGAGTCAGCCACGCCCGTCGCCTCGATGGGCAGGGCGTCGACGAGCGCCTGGACCACCCGCTCGCGACGATCCTCGTTGCGCAGCACGATGCCGAAGATCGAGACCACCAGCGTGACCAGCGGGAACAGCGAGAACAGGCCGTAGTACGCGATGGCGGCCGCCATGTGCGTGCCACGGTCCTCCACGAAGTTCACCGCGGCGCGCTGGAGGATGAGCCCCAGGGTCAGCCACGCCGGCCGGCGGGGGCGGGCGACGCTGGGGGTAACCGGGACTGGCTGCGTCACGCGACTCCTTCGAGCGGGGTTACCCGTCTCGACGCTACCCCACCCCTCGATCATGCTATACGAGGCGCTGGCGGCACAGCCTGCGTATCGAACGTATGAGCGCCCCTGGAGAGCTGTCGTGCCTTTGACCGACGCCCCTGGTGCTGACCTCGCCTATCGCCGCGTCGTGGTGAAGGCAGGCACGAACCTGCTCACCGGCGGGACCGACCACATCAACTCCGGCACGCTGGCCGGCCTCGCGCGGCAGGTCACGCAGCTGCGCGAGCGGGGTGGGGAAGTCATCCTCGTGACGTCCGGCGCCATCCACGCGGGGCGGGAGCGCCTGCGCTCGATGCCCGGCGGCGGCCTCGCCTCCCGCCAGGCGCTGGCCGCGGTGGGCCAGAGCCGCCTCATGTCGCTCTGGGACGAGGTGTTCGAGCCGCACGGCATCGCCGTGGCCCAGGCGTTGTTGACCCGGCGCGACCTCGCGGATCGCCTCGGCTACCTCAACGCGCGGAACACGCTGCTCACGCTCCTCGACCTGGGTGTGCTCCCGGTCGTCAACGAGAACGATGTGGTCGGGGTCGACGAGATCCAGGACTCCGTGATCGGCGACAACGACAACCTCTCGGCCCTCGTCTCCAACCTCGTCGACGCCGACCTGCTCCTGCTGCTCTCCGACGTCGACGGCCTGTACGACGCCGACCCTACTGCGAACGCCGCCGCGCGCATCATCGAGACCGTCGAGGTAATCGACGACGCCATCGAGTCGGCCGCCGGGAGCGCCGGAGCGCTGGGGACCGGCGGGATGGTGACCAAGCTCCAGGCCGCGCGCGTTGCGACCGCCTCCGGGACCCATGTGGTGATCGCGCACGGGCTGGCGCCCGATGTCGTGCTCCGCGCTGCGACGGGCGAGCGCGTCGGCACGCACTTCCTGCCGCGCGGCGATCGCGTCGAGAGTCGCCGCCGCTATCTCCTGTCCGGGCTCCCCGTGCGCGGCCGAGTCGTGATCGATCGAGGTGCGGCCACCGCACTCGCCTCCGGCGGCAGCTCGCTGCTGCCCGCCGGCGTGACCGCCGTCGCGGGCTCGTTCGAGCGTGGGGACGTCGTGCAGGTGGTGGATGCCGAGGGGCGCCACCTCGCGAGCGGGAGCGCGAACTACAGCGCCAGCGACATCGCGAAGATCTGCGGCCTGCGCTCGAACCGCATCGCCGACGCACTCGGCTACGAGTACGGCGACGAGGTCATCCACCGCAACAACCTCGTCCTCGTCTAGCCGGCGCGCGCCTCGGCCGGCCGGACCGCGGGACGCGAGGCGGACGCGGCCTACTCGGCGCGCCGCCGCAACTCCGCGATCGCCAGCTGGAGCGCGCGCTGCGCATAGGCGACGTACTCCGCCGCCGCCAGGTCATCGAGCGCCACCCGCTGCTCCTCGCGGGAAAGCACCGGCTCGTTCGCGCCGGCGGCGAGGCCGTCCGCGTCGAGGCCCAGCTGCAGCTCGTACAGCTCGCCATCCTCGCCGAGGATGACGCAACCTCGTTCGTCGGCTCCGGGCACCCCGTCGATCTCCATGCCGAGCGTGAAGAGCGCGCCCGGGAACGGCGGGAAGGGCACCAGCGCCCGTGCCGCCTCGTGCAGGAGGTCACGCAGCGGCGCACGCACACGCTCGTAGACCGCATTCGCCTGCGCTTCCAGCTGGTCCGGGTCCGTGCTCATCCTCCACCCTTTCGAGACGGGCGCCGCGGGAACCGCTCCGGGTTCCGCGGCTGGCTCGCCGGGTCCCGCGCCGGGGCCGCATCGCCCCCTCGACGGTCGGCCGACCAGGCCGCGCGCCGTCGCTGCATCGTATCGACAACCTGTTGCAGAAGTGGGACAAGCTCCCGCCCGTCGACGCCCTCCCCATCGCGCGACTATCATCATCCAACTCGCGGGGCGCACGGAGTGTGCCCTCGCGGCGCGGCCGAGGCGGTGCGGCTGCGCATGCGGGTTGCGAGTTACCCGGTAACTTCGCTCGTCCAGGGGCTGCGCCGGAGACGAGACACGGCGGGTACATGGGCGTCTGGGTCGGACGGTATGCGATCGCGCAGGGCGAGGTGCTCGAACACGGGCCGTGGCTCGTTGAGCGTCGCCGTGCCCAGGATGATCAGCGTGTGCGGCTCCTGGTGCTCGCTGAGCCGACCGATGAGCGTTCCGCCGAGTTCTGTCACGAAGTCGCCGACGCCATCGCCTCCCTCTTTCGCCGCGAGTCGCTGTCCGTCACGGGCGGGCTGCTTCGGGCGCTCCGCCAGGCCCACGCGAACCTCGCAGAGTGGAATCGCCGCTCCCTGCGTGAGCACCGCGTGTCGGTGGCCGTCACCTGCGTCGCGATCAAGGACCACGAGGCAACCGTGGCGCAGGTCGGGCCCTGCGTCGCGTACGCCCGGAGCGGGGCGTTGCTCCGCCGCCTGAGCCCCGCCGGGGCCGCCGCGCAGCCCCTCGGCGGCAGCGACGCCATCGACCCCTCGTTCGAGCGCGTCTGCCTGCCGGACGACGAGCTGCTGCTGCTGACCTCGAACGTCGAGGCGGCGATCGGATTCGACGAGATCGCGTCCTCCCTGTCTGTGGGCCCGGAGCGCGCGCTGGCCGAGCTGTTTCTGCGGACGCGTGAGATGGACGACGTCACCGCCGTCCTCGTGGCCGACCTGCCCCAGGTGGAGGAGGACGACGACGAGCCCGAGTCGGCGGAGGAAGCGGCGCCGGAGCCCGAAGAGCCGCCCGCCGTCGCGCGGGTGGAGTCCGCGCCCCTGCCGCGGGAGCTGCCGCCTCGCGCTCGCACCCCGCGGATCCGCCGACCGCAGGCCGGGTTCCTCACCAACCCCTCGCAGCGCATCCAGGTTGGCACTGCCGTGATCGGCGTGGCGCTGTTGATGGCCGTCGCCTGGTTCACCCTGCCCGGGTTGCTGCGGAACGACCGCGCCGTGCGATTCGACGAGATCGTCACGGCCGTCGAGTCGCGCGTGGCCGCCGCCAGCAGCGCCACCGATCCCGCCGTGGCACGCGCTGCCCTCGTCGAGGCGCAGTCGCAGCTCGCGGCGGCCCGAGCTGCGGCGCCCGACGGGGACGTGCAGGTGGCGCAGCTCGAGGGCCGCGTCAACGAGCTCGCGACGCGTCTCGACCGCGTGACCGACCTCCCCGACCCCGCGCGGATCCTCGAGGTTCGCGGCGTGCTGACCACGCCGCTCCAGCGAGTGTCCCTCGTGAGCGCCGAGGCGTTGTGGATCGTCGACCACTCGCGTGGGCGGGTGCTGGTCACCGACGCCCAGGGCGGCGTCGCGCCGCGCGAGGTCTACCGCTCGGGCGAGCGGTACGACGGCAGCGTGGCGCGCGACCCGGCGGCCGTGGCGTGGGACCAGGTGGGGCGGCGCCTGCTGGTCATCGACAACGAACGCTCGCTCTGGAGCGTCCACGAGACCGGCGCACCGACGCGGGTGCCACTGCGCGGCGCCGAGGACATGCGGAGCGTGAATGGCCTCGCGGTGTACTCCGGAAACCTCTACATCCTCGATGGGCGCGGTGGCGAGGTCTGGCGCTACCTCCCCGCAGATGCGGGCTTCGACTCGGAGCGCACCGGCCTGCTCGGCGGGGCGAGCTTCACCGATGCGCGCGGCCTCGCGGTGGATGGCGACGTGTTCGTCCTCGATGGATCGGCGCTCCGGCACTTCCGTCAGGGCCAGGAGCAGGAGCAGCTCCTGCGCGGCATCGACCGCGCCCCGCAGGCCCCGGTCGCCGTCGCCCAGGACGTCGGCCGCGCCCGGCTCTACGTCGCGGACCCTGCCGCGCGGCGCATCGTGATCACCGACCGCGCCGGGCTGTTCCAGGGGCAGCTGCGGCACAACAGCCTGGTGGACCTGAAGGCGATGGCGCTCTCGCCAGATGGCGCGACCATGTACGCACTGACCGGTGACGGCGTGTACGTCCTCGATCCCCGCGCGTCGCGCTAGGCTGGCGGCATGCCAGTCCGCGAGCGCCCCGTGCGCATCCTCGCCATCGAGAGCTCCTGCGATGAGACCGCCGCCGCGATCGTCGACGGCGGGTGGCGCATCCGCGCGAACGTGGTGGCCTCGCAGTCCGACCTCCACAGCACCACGGGCGGCGTCGTGCCCGAGGTTGCGGCGCGCCAGCACCTCCGCGCGCTCGTGCCGGTCGTTCGGAAGGCCCTCGCCGACGCCGAGACCACGTGGTCCCAGATCGACTACGTCGCCGCGACCCGGGGACCGGGACTGCCCGGGGCACTCATCGTCGGCCTGAACGCCGCCCGCGGGCTCGCCTTCGCGCGGGGGCTGCCCCTGATCCCCGCCGACCACATCGAGGGCCACGTGCGTGCGGCCTGGCTGCGCGACGCGGTGGAGGGTGCGCCACCACTGCCCGCGCTCGCCCTGGTCGTCTCCGGCGGTCACACCGAGCTGCTGTTGGTGCTGGAGGATGGGGCCTTCGAGCGCGTCGGCGCTACGCGCGACGACGCCGCCGGCGAGGCATTCGACAAGGTGGCGCGCCTCCTCGGACTCCCGTACCCCGGCGGCCCGCCTATCTCCGCGCTGGCCGCGCAGGCAACGGAGCGCCGCCTGCGGCTGCCCCGCGCCTGGTTGCGCGGCACCGACGACTTCTCGTTCTCCGGGCTCAAGACCGCGACGCGTCAGCTGCTGGAGGAGCCCGCGCCTCCCGCCGGTGCGGAGGTCGCGTGGGCGTTCGAGGAGTCCGTCTGCGACGTGCTGTCGCTGAAGGCCGTGCGCGCGGCGGAGCGCCTTGAGGTGCGCGCGCTGATTATCGCCGGTGGCGTCGCCGCGAACGCGCGACTCCGCCAGCGGGTGCGCGAACGGGCGGCAGCCGTCGGCCTGCCCGTCTGCATCCCGCCGCCTGCGCTCTGCACCGACAACGCCGCGATGATCGCGGCCGCCGCGCACGAGCACCTCGATGCGGCCGTGGACGCGGCAGCGCCTCTCGACATCCTCCCCACCGCAAGCCGCGTCGGCTCGCGCTCCCGCGCGATGCGACGGCGCGCCCGCTAGGGCTGCGCTGGCCGCTCGGACCCCGCGGGCGCGACGTGCGCGGCGGCCAGGGTGTCGCCCATCGAAGGCGCCGAGAGCGGACAGGCACCACAGCCGCCGCGGCTGCACCACAGGTCCTGCAGGTGAAGCAGACCCTGCGCCCAGAGCGCTCCGCCCCCATGAGGCGCCGCGCCGTGGCGGGCGGGGCCCGTCGAGGGAGCCACGTGCCGTCCGAGCAGCGCCTCGGCGAGCGCGTGTGTGCGCCCGTACGGGCGAGGCGCCGGCCACGCCCGGGCAAGCTCGGCCGTCTGGCGGGCCAGCGCCACGTCGTCGTACGCGGTCGCGAGGGCGATGAGCAGCGGCAGCGCGGCGTTCCATGCGAGCTCGGAGGCGCGACCGCTCCCCAGCCGGTCGCCCGCCCGGAGCACCGCCACGAGCCGGTCGCGGCTGCTCGCACGCGCCACCAGCGCTCGCTCGAGCGTCGAGCCGCCCTCGGACAGAGCCGCCGTGATCGCTTCGGCGAGCGCCGCGCGCGCTGCCGGCGACTCCGCGTGGCGTCCGGCGCTGCGTGCGAGCGCGTGATCGAGGAGCCGCGCCCAGGCGCCCGCCCACCCGTGCTCCACCGCCAGCGTGCCTGCTCGGCGCGTCCGCTCCGCCAGCCGCCGCTGCCCCTCGCGCCGCACGGCCCGCACCAGGCCCTCGAGATCGGCCGACGCGCACGCGGCGCACGGCGGCGTCCCGAGAGGACCTCGTGCAAGGAGCGCGCGCAGCCTCCGAGGCTGCCCGCCCAGCAGCGGCCCGACCGCGACGGTCGCCGCCGACCCGCCGCCGGGAAGCGGCGTCGCGGTGCCTCGTTCCGGTGCTGGGCGGTCGTCGTCCCACACCAGGTGCAGCAGCACGCCACCGTAGGCGGGATCGGACTCGTGGCCGTGCCGTGCGAAGTCCGTGGCGCGGAGGTGGACCTCGACATCGCCCGTCACGGGGACTCCACTCCGGGCGAAGGTCGCTTCGCGCACATCGGGGCCCGCGCCCCGGCCCGGGCGGCCCGCGCGCAGCAGCGGCCACGGCAGTACGGACGCGGGGACGCGGCCGGTGAGCCAGAGGGAGGTCAGCTCGTGCTCGGCGAGCGGCGCCTCGATCGGTCCACCCGGGGACACCGGGCGTAGCCCCCCGGATGCGCGCGACACACGCGGCATACCGAGCCCCTACGCCTGGCCGTCGGCCGGAGCGGCCGGTGCGCCCTCGGCGGACGGGGTGCTGACCGTCGCCCCGGCGAGCCCCGCGCTGACCGTGCCCTCGACGGGTGGGGTGCCCCCCGCGTCCGCCGCGGCCGAGTAGTACCCGCGGTCCTCCGCGAGCATGTGGAGGAGGCGGCGCGCCATCCGCCGAGGGCGGCTCGCACCCGTCTCCCACTCGGAGACCGTCTGCTGCCGGGTGCCAAGCCGGTTGGCGAACTCCGTCTGCGTGTCGCCCAGGTATCCGCGCAGCAGCCGAACGTCGTCGCCGTCCCAGGCCGGAGGTGGGTCGCTCGTCATGCGGGCACGATATCGGATACACGATTCCGTGTACAAGAGCCGAGGAGGACGGGTGCGGGCCACCAGACCTGCTTGCTCTCGCGAGCACGCAGCCTCACACGCGGCGCGGGAAGCGCCAGCCGCGGCCTGCGGGCCTTTCCCGGGATGGGGTTGGCACTCTCCCTTCGGGAGTGCTAGCATCCGCCTCGCCACGCCACCCTCACCGGTGCACGCCCGCGCGTTCCGTCCAGACTCGGGCTGTGCCCCGGGATGCGACGAGCTTGCTCGGGGCGCCGAGGGCCAGGCGGGCGAGGCCGCGACCTCCCCGGGGGGAACGCGGATCACAACGTCACGATTCGGGGACACCACAACTCGCAGGCGAGGAGGCAACAGCTTGGCAACGAAGGTCGTGCCGCTCACGGACCACATTGTGCTGAAGACCGTGGAGCAGGAAGAGGTGACGTCGTTCGGCATCGTCATCCCTGACTCCGCGAAGGAGAAGCCGCAGCACGGCGTCGTCGAGGCCGTGGGCCCCGGCAAGATGAACGACGCGGGAGTGCTCGAGACGATCGAGCTCTCCGTCGGTGACCGCATCCTGTACCAGAAGTACACCGGCCAGGAAGTCACCGTCGACAAGCAGGAGTTCATCGTCATCCGCTTCCAGGACGTGCTCGCTCGCCTGGACGAGGTCGAGGCGCCGGCGAAGGCATCGTCGCGCCGCAAGTAGACCCCATCTCGCGGCGCGCGCCCGGACGCCGAGGTCGGCGGACCGAGGCGCGACCGAGGACTGAGCAACCAGGGCGCCCATTCGTGGGTGCCAGGAGGAGACGATCCCCATGACCGCCAAGCGCATCCGGTTCGACGAGGACGCGCGCCGCGAGCTGCGCCACGGCGTCGACATCCTCGCGAACGCCGTGAAGGTCACGCTGGGGCCGCGCGGCCGCAACGTGGTGCTCGACAAGTCGTACGGTCCCGCCGTGATCACGAAGGACGGCGTGACCGTCGCCAAGGAGATCGAGCTTCGGGACCGCTTCCACAACATGGGCGCCCAGCTGGTGAAGCAGGTCGCCGTCCGCACCAACGACATCGCGGGCGATGGGACCACCACGGCGACCGTCCTCGCCCAGGCCCTCTTCCACGAGGGACTGCGCAACATCGCCGCGGGCGCGAACCCCATGGAGATCCGCACGGGGATGGAGAAGGGCATGCGCGTGCTGACGCGCGCCCTTCGTGACCTCGCCGTGCCCGTGGAGGGCAAGGACACCGTCCAGGCCGTCGCCTCGATCGCCGGCAACGACCCCGAGATCGGCGAGCTGATTGCCGATGTCATGGAGAAGGTCGGCAAGGACGGGGTGATCACCGTCGAGGAGGGGCGCACGCTCGGCTTCGAGACCGAGGTCGTCGAGGGCCTGCAGATCGAGAACGGCTACCTCTCGCCGTACTTCGTGACCAACGCCGATCGGCAGGTCGCGGACCTCGAGGACCCCTACATCCTCATCACCGACGCGACCATCGACCGCGTCAACCAGATCCTGCCGCTCCTCGAGAAGGTGCTGCAGGTGACGAAGAACCTCGTCATCCTCTGCGACGGCTGCGAGGGCGAGGCGATGTCGACGCTGGTCGTGAACAAGATGCGCGGCACCGTGAACCCCCTGGTCGTGCGCGCGCCCTCCTTCGGTGACCGTCGCAAGGCCGCGCTCGAGGACATCGCCGTCCTGACGGGTGGCACGTTCGTCACCGAGGACATGGGGCGGACGCTGGAGCAGACCCAGATCGCCGACCTCGGGCGTGCGCGCCGCGTCGTCTCCGACAACGACCGCACGACGATCATCGAGGGTGTGGGGTCGGACGAGGCCATCCAGGCGCGCATCCGCCAGATCCGGGCGCAGGTGGATGACACCAGTTCGGACTTCGACCGCGAGAAGCTGCAGGAGCGTCTGGCCAAGCTCGCCGGCGGCGTCGGCGTGATCAAGGTTGGTGGCGCCACCGAGACCGAGGTCAAGGAGAAGAAGTTCCGGGTGGAGGACGCCCTGTCCGCGACCCGGTCCGCCATCGACGAGGGCGTCGTGCCCGGGGGCGGCGTCGCGTTCATCCGCACCCAGAGCGCGCTCGACGGCCTCCTCGCGGAGCTCGAGGGCACCGACGAGGCCGTCGGCGTCCGCGCCCTGCGTCTCGCGCTGGAGGCGCCGCTCCGCCAGATCGTCGAGAACGCCGGGCTCGAGGGCTCGGTGATCGTCGAGGACGTGCACGCGGCCAAGAAGAACTTCGGCTTCGATGCCGCGGCCCAGCGCATGGGGGACATGTTCGAGCTCGGCATCATCGACCCGGTGAAGGTCAGCCGCGTGGCCCTCGAGAACGCGGTGTCGGTCGCAGCGCTGATGCTCACCACCGAGACCGTTGTCGGCGAGATTCCCGAGGACACTGGCCCCTCGCGCGGCCCAAGCGCCGCCGAGATGGGCATGGGAGGCATGGGCTTCTAGGTCGTTCGGTCGTTCCGGCGTGGGCAGCCGCCCACACGCACCTCGATCGCAGCAGAGGCCGCCGCAGGGCGGCCTCTGTCGTTCCCTGTCGCGGTTCGGGACGGCGGGATCCGAGCTGCCGGCGGTGGGGACGGCGTGCGAGTGGGCGTGTCGCGCGAGGCGCTAGGCCTCGGCGGACGGGGCGGGCGGGTCGCGCTCCTCGATGGACGGCGCCGCCGACTCGGGTGGCGCGGCGGTCGGAGTCGAGGGCGCCTGCACCTCGAGGGCGCCGGGCGTGTCCCCCACCAGCGCCGCCGCCTGGATCAGCAGCGTTCGCTCGACGTCGGTGGTGAGCGCGGCCAGCGCGTCGTCCAGCTGGAACTCGAGCACCGCCTCGAGCAGGGGGTCGGGCGCCGGCGAGCCCGCCACGTCCACCACCGCCGCGCGCAGCCAGCCGAGGCCGTCGCCGCCTCGCATCCGCTTGCTCATCCGGACCGGCTGACGCGCCGCGGTGAACAGCGGCGCGCCGGTGGCCTCGACGCCGATCCGGTGCGACACCGTCTCGCCGATCGCCACGCGCAACCCCTCGGCGTCGGTGGGCGGATCGAGGGAGAGCAGGGCGGGAGGGGGCCAGTCGCGCCATTGCACCAGCAGGTAGCGCGGCGGCTCGCCCGGGCGGACCAGGCGGGGCACGATCAGCATGCGCTCGGGGTCCAGGGGGTGCGGGGCAGCGGTCGTCATCGTGGCGCTAGCCCGCGACCGAGACGCCCTCGAAGAGGTCCACACCCTCGAAGGGGCCGACGACGGCCAGTTGCAGGGTGTCATCGGTGAGCAGCGAGTCCGCGACGCGCAGCACGTCCTCGAGCGTGACCGCCTCGGCCTTTTCGATCGCCTCGGTCGGCGACAGGCGTGGCTGGTCGAGGATGACCTGCGAGCCGTACCAGCCGGAGACCGCGCGGCTGTCCTCCATGCGCAGCAGCACGCGCGAGCGGATCAGTGACTGCGCGCGCTCCAGCTCGTCGGCGCCGACCGGCATCCGGATCTTGCGCAACTCGTTCGCGATCTCGCGCACCGCCTCGGCGGCCTTGGGCGGGTCCACCCCCGCGTACACCCCGAACGAGCCCGCGTCGCGCAGGTGCGACGCGAACGAGTGGATGTCGTAGCAGAGGCCCAGCTCCTCGCGGAGTCGCATGAAGAGGCGGGACGACATGCCCTCGCCGAGGATAACCGAGAGCACATCGCTCGCGTAGCGGTCGGGGTGGTTGAGGGCCAGCGCGCGCGTCCCCAGCGAGAGATGCGCCTGCTCCGTCGCCTTCACCAGCTTCTCGGACCGACCACCGCGCGGTTCGTCCGCAGCCGGCGTCCAGCCGGCGGGCGTCCCCGGCGTCCACGAGCCAAACGAGGCGCGCACGAGATCGAGGCCCGGCCCCTCGTCGATGGCGCCCGCGATCGAGACGACGCAGGCGTTGGGGACGTACTGCTGGCGGTAGTAGCCGATGAGACGGTCGTGGCTGATCGCACTCACCGACTCGGGGGTACCGGCGATGTCCCGCCCCAGCGCCTGGCCCGGCCACATCATCGCGTCGAGGAGGAGGCCCGCCTGCTCATCGGGCGAGTCCTCGACGGCGGCCAGCTCCTCGAGGATGACGCCGCGCTCGCGCTCGATTTCGTCGCCGACGAACAGCGAGTTGCGCAGCATGTCCGCGATGATCACCACGGCGCGCTCGGCGAACTCCCGCGTCACCTTGGTGTAGTAGACCGTGTACTCGCGCTCGGTCGCGGCGTTCATGGTGCCCCCGATCGAGTCGATCTCGATCGAGATGTCCTGGGGGCGGGGTCGGTCTTTCGTCCCCTTGAACGCGAGGTGCTCCACGAAGTGGGAGAGGCCCGCCTCGGGCGCCGCCTCGTAGCGTGAGCCCGCACCGACGTACACCGAGACCGAGACCGAGGAGGCGTGCGCCATCGGAGTCACGATGACGCGCAGGCCATTATCGAGCGTATGGATCGTGCGCATGGCGGTCGATGCTATGCGGGCCCCCGAGGGGGGTCAAACCGCGTTACGCCTCGCGGAGACAGATGTGATGAAGGCCCCCTAGCCGATGTAGCCAGGCGAGAGAGTTCCACCCCAATTGCGGTCACGTGCCGAATAACGTCTCGCGCGCTCGGGACCACGAAGTGATGAGCCAGATCGTCTCGGGCCTGCTTCCCCGCGATCACTCCGTCGTAGTTGGCCCATCCCAGCTCCTCGCGGCTTGCGCGCAGAAGTTCTTCGAGGCCCGGCCGCTCGCGGTTGGTTGTGAATACGCCTCGTTGCCGGAGGTCCTCGAGCAGGCCCTCAAGCGGCGCGAACGCCAGGAGGAGCAGACCAGCATGGGCGAGCGTGCGAAGCTCCTCTGTGACTCGACCCATCGCGAACGCTGTCACCATTCCGCGGTGGGCTTGCTCCCGCCAGTGGGTCACCACTTCCCAATCATCCTCAATCGGCGTCATCGGCAGGACATCATCCTCCCCTAGCTGCTTTCCCACAGCACGTCCCCGTGGAGGTCCGGCGCGTGCTCCCTCGAGGCGAACACGGCGTGCTCGGTGCGCGAGGCCCCGATCGTCGTACCGCCCCCGTGGCCCGGAAGCACCAGCGTCTCGTCGGGGAGGACGAAGAGCTTGCCGGTGATCGAGAGGATCTCCTGCAGCAGCGCCGCGTGGTCCCTCGAGTAGCCCGGACCGCCCGGGAAGAGCGTGTCGCCCGTGAGGAGCGCGCCGTTCGCCCGGAGGCAGATCGAGCCCGGCGTGTGGCCCGGCGTGTGAATCACCTCGATACGGCAGCCGCCGACCTCGAGCACCGCGCCATCCTCGAGGCGCGCGAGCGGACCCGAGCCCGCAACCGCGTCGAGGTTCACCTCGTGCGCCCCCACCGAGAACGGCACGCCGATGGCGGCGCGCAGCACCTCGTGGCCCGCCCAGTGGTCGCGGTGGGAGTGCGTCAGCACCACGGCTGACACCTCGTCACCCCCGAGCGCCTCGACGACCGCCTCCGAGCCCTCGGGCGCGTCGACCACGAGCACGGGGCCGCCGCCCGCGGGCCGCACGAGGTAGGCGTTGTTCGCGAGCGACCCCAGGCCCAGCAGCACGTCGATGGTGATCTGGTCGTCCGCGTAGACGCGCTCTGGGGCAGGCATGTGAGCTCCGTTCGTCAGGTTCGAGGCGTGCAGGCACCGCAGTCTACCGTTCGCCCAGGCCGCACCAGCCGCCCCGGGACCACGCCATGCCCTCGGCGCACAGCGCCCGCAGCAGCGCCCGCACCCGCGGCGCCTCCGCGTCCGAAGCCCCCGCCGCCTCCACGAGCGCTCCGACGCGCATCGGACCCGCCGCGGTGCGCAGCTGCAGGAGCAGCCGACCGCGCCACTCGCGATCCGAGCCCGAGAACCGGGCCTGCGCCCGCACCGGCGTCGCCAGCTCGCCCGCGGCAAATCGAGGGCGCGCCGCGCAGATATCGGCGAGCACGCAGCCATCGCAGCGTGGCCGCGCCGCGCAGACCAGCCCCCCGAAGTCCATCACCGCCGGGTTCCAGCGGGCCGCGTCGCCCGGCGGCAGCAGCTCGTGCGCCCAGCGCTCGATGTCGCGCGCCGATGACTCACGCGCCGGTTGCAGCGCCCCGCCGATGAGCCGCCCCAGGAGGCGAACCACGTTCGTGTCGATGGCGACCGCGTCCTCCCCGTACCCGAAGCAGCGCACGATCGCCGCCGTGAACGGCCCCACCCCGGGCAGCGCCAGCAGCGCCGCCGCCTCGCGAGGCAGCGCGCCCCCGTGCTGCGCCACGCAGATCCGAGCCGCGTCGCGAATGGCGAGCGCGCGGCGCGGGTATCCGGCGCGTTCCCACGTGCGCAGCGCATCGGCGTTGGACGCCTCGGCCGCCGCCGCGAGGGTGGGGAAGGCCGCGACCCAGCGTTCGAACGTCGGGAGCACGCGCGACATCTGCGTCTGCTGCGCGCAGACAGCCGCCACGAGCGCGAAGTAGGGGTTGGCGCCCGTGCGCCACGGGAAGTCCTGGCCCGCCTGCTCGTACCAGCCGAGGAGCCGGGCGCGGAGCACCCCCACGAGCTCGACCGCAAGCGTGGGAGGCTCAGGTTGCGCCGGGGGCGCGGGTGACGAGGCGGACCGGGCGGTCATGCGGGCAGCGTACCCCTCGGGCGTGGCGGGGGCCTTCCCGCTGGCCTCCGAGCCAACAGCCGTGCCATAATTTCTGTGGCAGCGCCGCGAGAGAGTGCCGGCGCGCCGCTGAGGCAATCGCACTCCGCCCTCCGGGGTGGCTCACACGTGGCAACTACCGACTCGCGAACGCTTCCGTTCGCGCACGTCCTCCCGATCTCCGCGTCGTTGACCGCGGAGGGGCACCTCGCGCTGGGCGGACTCGACACCGTGGCGCTGGCAGGCGAGTACGGCACGCCGCTCTACGTCTTCGACGCCGCCACGCTGCGCGCCCAGTGCCGCGCCTACGTCGAGGGTTTCCGTTCCGCGAACCCCGACACCCAGGTGTTGTACGCCTCGAAGGCGTTCCTGAACCGCCCGTTCGCGCGGTTCATCGCGCAGCAGGGACTCGGGTTCGACGTCGTCTCCGGCGGGGAGATCGAGGTGCTGCGCGCGGCCGGGGTCGACCTCGCCACCGCGTACTTCCACGGCAACAACAAGACCCCCGACGAGCTGCACCTCGCGGCAGCCGCGGGCGTCGGCTGCGTCGTCGTCGACAACCTCGGCGAAGTGGCACTCGTCGAGGCCGCCGCGGCTGCGGCCGGGCGCACGCAGCGCGTCATGATCCGCGTCTCCCCCGGCATCGACGGGCACACCCACGAGAAGACCACGACCGGGATCCTCGATTCGAAGTTCGGCCTCCCGATCGTGACCGGCGCCGCCGAAGAGGCCGTGCGCCTGATCCTTGCGGCGCCACACCTCGAGTTCCGCGGGCTCCACATGCACCTCGGTAGCCCCATCTTCGAGACCGACCCGTACGTGCTCGCCACCGAGCTGCTTGCCGAGTTCATCGCGGAGGTGTGCATCGGCAAGCTCGGCGCCGAGGTCCCCGAGTGGTCACCGGGGGGCGGCTTCGCCGTCGCCTACCGCGGCGAGGACGAGGCCCCCGGGATCACCGCGTACGCCCGCGCCACCGTCGGCGTGATGCAGCGCGAGGCGGACGCGCGCGGCTTCGCCATGCCGCGCACCAGCGTCGAGCCCGGCCGGTCTATCGTCGGGCGCGCCGGTGTGGCCCTCTACACCATTGGAGCGCGCAAGGACGTGCCGGGCATTCGGACGTTCGTTTCGGTGGATGGGGGCATGGCGGACAACATCCGGCCCGCGATGTATGGCTCCCGCTACGAGGCGCTGTCGGCCGAGCGCCCGCACGCCTCGCCCGAGGAGACCGTGTCGATCGCCGGGAAGTACTGCGAGTCCGGCGACATCCTGATCAAGGATGCACAGGTTCCCCGTTTCCGCGCCGGCGAGGTCATCGCAATCCCCGCCGCCGGCGCGTACCAGCTCGCGATGGCCTCCAACTACAACCTCGCCTATCGGCCCGCGGTCGTGCTGGTGGACGACGGCACGGCCCGCCTCCTGAAGCGCCGCGAGACGGCCGCCGACCTCATGGCGACGGATATCGACTGATGGTCGAGCCGCGAACCGGGGCAGACGCGGGCGCGAGTGGTGCGACGGCCGCGCGCAGCACCTGGGGCATGGTCGGGCAGCAGCACGCCGTCGCCGCGCTGCGCAGCGCGCTGGAACACGACCGCCTCGCGCACGCCTACTTGTTCACCGGGCCGCGCGGCGTCGGGAGGGCCACCCTCGCGAGGCGACTCGCGCAGGCGCTCTCCTGCGAGGCGCCCGACGGCGTCGATCCATGCCTCGCCTGCCGCGCCTGCCACCAGGTGGAGGCCGAGGCGTGGCCGGACTACCACGCCGTGCGCGTCGGTGGCATCTGCGACGAGACCGATCACCGCGACCACGGCGCCGACGGCTCGACCCGCATTCGGATCTGCCAGGTGCGCCGGATCGCGAGGCAGTCCGCCATGCCACAGTGGTCCGCCGGCGGCCCGAGTGCGGGCGCGCTGGCGTTCGACCTGGGTGAGGCGGCCCCGCCCGCGCGGAACCGGCCCCGCCGGATGTTCCTGATCGATGCCGCCGAGGACCTGCAGACCGAGGCCGCGCACGCGCTGCTCAAGACCCTCGAGGAGCCGCCCGAGAGCGCCCTGCTGGTGCTGGTCGCCAGCGACATCGAGGAACTGCTGCCGACCATCCGATCTCGCTGCCAGGAGCTCGCGCTGCGGCCCCTGGGACGCGCTGAGCTCGCGCGCACCCTCGTCGAGGAGGGGGTGGCCCCTGAGCGCGCCCAGGAGCTCGCAGACGCCGCAGAGGGCCGCTACGGGCTCGCGCGCCGGCTGCTGCAGGACCCCTCGCTCGGAGTGCTGCGCGAGGCCACGTTCGCGGACATCGAGCGCCTCGTCGCCGCGGGGCGCAACGAGCGCTTCGACTACGCCGCGGCGCTCGCGCGGCGCTGGACCCGGGAACGCGAGAGCGTGCTCGCCACCCTCGATGTCTGGCGCGACTGGTGGCGCGCGGCGCTGCGCCATGCCGCGCTCGACGGCGCGACCGACCTGCCATCGCCACGCGAACTCGTGCGCGGCCTCCGGGCCGTGCAGCGGGCTCGCGAGCATCTGCTCGAGAACACGAACCCACAGCTCGCCCTGGAGGTGATGCTGCTGGACATTCCACGCACGCCGCTGCTCGCCAGCATGCGGCAGGGAGAGGAGAACCGTCGGGGGATGCCGGCACCTGCGCTCGAGTAGCGCGCCGCCCCGACGTTGCACCCCATGGACGATCCGATCGTTGGCATTCGATACGAAGAGTCAGGCCCCGTGTCGTACTGCAAGCCGGGCGACCTGCGCCTCGGCGTGGGTGACTACGTCGTGGTCACCGATGACCGCGGCGAGCGCCTCGGCTGGGTGGTCATCGCGTCAGACCAGGTGGCCGCCTCCGAGCACCCCGGCCCGCTGCGGCTCGTGGACCGCCTAGCGAGCGAGGGCGACGTCGAGGCGTGGCGTGCGCAGAAGCGTCGCGCGCAGGAGGACATCCTGCGCGCGCAGGCAGTGGCGACGCGGTCTGATCCCCGCATCCGGGTCGCCCACATCGATTACAACCTCGCGGGGACCCGGGCTGACCTCACGTTCACCGCGCCCGAGCGCGTCGAGCACGACTGGCTGCGCCGCCAGGCCGTGGACCTGCTCGGCTGCGAGGTGCGCGTGCAGCAGGTCGGTGACCGCGATCGCGCCAAGGCCGCCGGTGGCCTCGGCGTGTGCGGCCTCGCGCTCTGCTGCGCGACCTGGATGACCGAGTTCCCGGCGATCTCGATCAAGATGGCGAAGGACCAGGACCTCGCGCCCAACCCCTCCAAGATCTCCGGCGTCTGCGGCCGCCTGCTCTGCTGCCTCTCGTTCGAGGTGGACCAGTACCGGGAGCTGCGCGGCGGACTCCCCAAGGTGGGCAAGAACGTCACTACGCCGGTCGGGCGGGCGCGCGTGCTCAGGGCCCTGGGCCCCGGTCGCGGTCTCGAGCTGGTCGTGGAGCGTACGGCGGAGCTCAATCGCACCTCGGCGCTCGGCACCGATCGGCCGGGCCGCTCCTACGAGAGCGCCACCAGCGCGCGCCACGCCCACGCCGCCACCGATTTCCACCGCGCCGAGGAGGATGCGTTCCTGAACGGTCTCGTCGACCTGCTCGACGCCGAGTACAAGGGCGGCGGCTTCGATCGCCTGGTCGTCGTCGCGCCGCCGGTGGCCCTCGGCACACTGCGCAAGGCGCTCAGCGAACCGCTGCGCGCGGCGCTCGCCGGCGAGATCAACAAGGATCTGACCAAGACGGCGCTGAAGGACCTGCCCGGGCACGTCAAGGGCACCGTGCCGTGTTGAGGTCGGCGTGGCTCGCGCGCTGACGGCGGCGGAGCTGTGCTGGCGGTGCGACCCCGCGGCGTTCGCGTTCGAGACCACCGCCGACCTCGCCGATCTCGACGATACGCTCGGCCAGGCGCGCGCGGTCGAGGCGATCCGCTTCGGCCTCGGCCTGCGCCGGCCCGGCTATAACCTGTTCCTGCTGGGGCCCAACGGGGTCGGCCGGCACGCCGCGCTCGAGGCGCTCACGGCCGGCATCGAGGCCGCGCGGCTCGGCACGCCGGACTGGTGCTATGTGCACAATTTCGACGAGCCACACCGCCCGCGCGCGCTCTCGCTCGTGCCGGGCCAGGGCACCCGGTTCCGCGCCGACATGGCGCGCCTGGTCGACAACCTGCGCGCGGCACTGCCCGCCGCGTTCGAAAGCGACGACTACCGCACGCGGCGCCAGATGATCGAGGACGAGTTCCGCGAGCGCCAGGAGAACGCCCTGCGCGCCGTGCAGGACGCGGCGCGCTCCCGCTCGATCACGCTCCTGCGTACGCCGGTCGGCTTCGCGTTCGCCCCCGTGCGCGACGGCGCGGTGGTCGGCCCCGAGGCATTCCAGGCCTTGGCCGCCGAGGAGCGCGCGCGCGT
>CADEHD010000004.1:0-1597 GCA_902827055.1 uncultured Chloroflexota bacterium
TCGCGCTCTCCTCCACGAAGTCGATGACCGGCCACCTGGCTGCGGGCGCAGGCGGCATCGAGGCTGTGGCCGCGGTGCTGACGATGCACCACGGCCTGATCCCGCCGACGATCAACTACGTCACCCCGGACCCGGAGTGCGACCTCGACGTCGTGCCCAACGAGGCACGGCGGGCCGACCTGCGCGTGGTCATGTCCAACTCGTTCGGGCTCGGGGGGCAGAACGCCTCGGCGGTGTTCCGGAAGTACGAGGACGGGGCGGCGGCGCAGCCCCGGAGCTGAGCGCGGGCCGGTCGGGTTTCGGCGGTTCGAATCAGGCCGGTGGCAGGCGCATCCCGAGCTGGAACTCGCCGGTCCACTCCTCGGGCCCGATGACGACGAGCGCCGCGATCGGCATCTGCGTCGCACCGAGGCCCACGGCGTCCTCGACGATGAACTGCGCGCGCACGAGGGTGGCTGCCGTCTCCGGCTCATCGGAGACCGTGCCTCCGAGGGCGGTGGCGTGCAGTTCGCTGTCGCCCTCAACCACCGTGAGGTAGGAGTCGGCCGCCTCGAGCGCGATCGAATCGCGGCCGCGCCGCCATGCGAATCCCGCCTCGATGACTGCGTCTCCGGCCGTTCCGGAGACCTCGATCCGCACACGGCCATCGAGCAGGTCCTCGCGGTCCGTCACCTCGCCCGTCGCGTGCCAGACTTGCTCGGTCATGGCCGCAGTGTACGGGCGGTCGCGCACCGTGGCGTGACCGCGAGCCTGCATCGTCGCCGGCGTTATGCGGCGCGGGCCACCATCGGTACGGCGGGCACGATGCCCGACCGCCGCGGCTCCGCGCGACGCGCACTCGCCTCGGGCATGGTGTGCCCGCACTGGACGCACGAGTAGTACGTCTCACCCACGTCGTTGACTCGGGACATGTCACCCTGACATCGAGGGCAACCCTTGGTGAGTAGATGCATTCTTGCGCCCTCCCCTCTGCGGCCAAGTGTCGAGGAGAGACGTCACGCGCCGATTGCTGAAGTGTGATCGCGCTGTGAATTCCCGCGCGGGGCGCGCGGGCAGGTCAGTCCGAGTCGCGCTCGTCGTCCCCGCGGGTGAGGAACCACACGGCGAGCGTCGCCACGATCGACGCGACGATCCCCGCGAGGACCGCCTCGCCAGTCGTGCGCGGCACCCATGGCGAGTGCTGCACCTCGCGGTGGTGTTGTCGGGTGGGCGGGAACACCGGGGAGGGAGCGAGGGCGCGGACCGGCGCGGTGCCCGCCTCCGCCTCGTGGGTGGCGAGGGGCGCAGACGAGTCCACGTCATCCCAGTCGTCCTCATCGTCCTCGTCGTCCCAGTCGTCGGTACCGAGGGCGTCACGCGCGTGCAGGCCCTCCGCGTCGTCCGCGTCGTCACGCATGACCGCGCCACCCGAGTCGTGGTTGTCATCGGGATCGTCGGGTGCGGGGTCGCCCAGCCAGTCGTACGCGGGCGCCTCGAGGGCAGTCGGCGCGGCGCTCGCGCTCCCGAGCGGGGGCTCGACCGGCACCGCGTCGACGGTCGGCGACACGAGCGCGGCGGTCGCATCGAGCGCGGGCGAAGCGGCCTCCGCAGGCAGCGC
>CADEHD010000004.1:1697-3938 GCA_902827055.1 uncultured Chloroflexota bacterium
AGTGGCGCCGCCTCACCCATGTAGGAGCGGACGGGGCGTCGCGGGAGGTGCCGCGGCGCGCGGTCGTCGTACGCAGCGCCACCGACCGGCTGGGCGGCCGTATCGAGGGCCGCCGAGGCCACCAGCGCGTTCGCCGCGGCAGCAGCAGGCGGGGTGAGCGTCAGGCCGTCCTCGGGAGTGTCGCCCGTGGACGCCAGCGCTGAGGCCATCGCAGCGTGGGTCGCCGAGGCGACCTCGGGCTGGGTGCGCAGGCGCTGGGCCAGCGGGACCGTGGGCAGGGTGCGCGGCTGGGGTCGGCGCGCCAGCAGGATGAGGAGCGCACCCGCGAACCAGAGGCCGGCGAAGATCACCATCGCGAGGTTGTAGGAGCCGGTGCGGTCGAACACCTCGGAGGCGAACAGGGGACCGCCCGCGGTCAGCATGACCGTGAACGGCAGGCCGAGGCCTCGCACCGCCCCGATGTGCCTCCGGCCGAAGTAGGACGCCCAGACGAACTCGGAGAGGGGGATCATCCCACCCGTCGCGAGGCCCCAGAGGGCCGCGAACCCGGCGACCACCTGCCACGGCTGACTGCTCGCGGTGTAGACCAGCCCGAGCGTCGCCGTGCCCGCGATCGTGAACGAGGTGGCGACGAGCCACTTCGCGGGGAGGCGCTGCATCGCCGCGCCCCACACGAACTTCGCGATGAGCGAGAAGAGGCCCTGGAGGCTGTAGAAGTAGCGCGCCTCGGCGGGGGTGAATCCCACATCGACGAAGAACTGGATGAGGTGGGCGAACAGGGCCGTCATCCCCGTCAGCGCCAGCCCGAACGCCAGGATGAGCAGCCACAGCGCGGGCGTGCGAGCCGCCTCGCCGCGCGTCAGCGAGTTGGTCATGTCGGCCTGTGCTCGGGCGAGTGCGGCTCGGCCCGAATCGCTGGCCGCGTCGTCGGGATGGCGGCCATCGGGGAGCAGGCCGCGGTCCTCGGGCTGGCGGGTCATGATGAGGGCGACGGGCACGAGGACCCAGGTCGCGACGCCCATCGCGGTCCAGCCTGCGCGCCAGCCGTAGCCGTCGACGACGAAGCCCACGACCTGGGTGCCGACGAAGCTCCAGCTCGACACGCCGAGCGCCGCCATCGAGATCGCCCAGCCGCGGCGGTCGACGAACCACTTCGAAATGGTCACGTTGACGACCAGGTTGCCGACCATCACGTTGCCCAGGACCAGGACCAGGCCGCGGAGGAGCCAGAACTGCCACAGCTCCTCGACGTAGCCGATGGCGAACAGGGCTGCCGAGGAGATCACCGTGCCCGCGAGAATGAGCGGCCGGGCGCCGCGTCGGTCCACCTGCGCGCCGATGACGAAGCCGAGGGCGCCGGAGAGCAGCGTGCCGATGGTGGCGGCGATGGTGAACTCGGAGCGAGTCCATCCCAGCTCGGCCGTCATGGGCCCGAGGATGACGTTCGTGAGCTGGTTCTGCCCCATCGCGATGAACTGCGCGACGATGGCGCCGATGACGATCCACCAGCCGTAGAACACGCGCGGGCGCGCGGCGCTGACGTGGGCTGGCGCGGGGGGGACCTGGGCGGTCTGTTCGGCGTGAACCACGCACCCTCGCAACGGTTCGAACGCGTGAGCAGATGATGGGGCCGCGGCGCGCCGGTGTCGATAGCCGCCGTGCCGGCCGCCCTCGGGGCTGCCGAGGCGAGACTCGGGGGGAGCGGGGGAGCCGGCGTCGCGGGCCTCGAGGGGCGCGGGGTGGCCCCGAGGACGGGGCCCGCAGCTGTGCGTAGAATGTCGCCATGCCGAATCCGAACGTTCACATGGCCATCGATTGCCTCTGGTTACGTCGCACGATCGACTCCAGCCAGAAGCAGAATCCGTTCCAGACGCTCTGCTCTCACATCATTCGTGACGGCAAGGACTGCGTCGGACCGTTCCTGGAGCAGATGGAGACGAGTTGCCTGCTCTGGGAGCCGAACGCCCGGCTCCGCGCGAGCCTCGCGGCGGCCGCCGAGGCCGAGCGCCGCTAGCGGCTCCCGTGGGACGAGACACACTCGTCCGGTACCCTGTGAGCACCTGGCGACGATCTCCCCACCCGGCCATGCCGGCGCCGCCTCCTCGCCCTCGAGACTGTGGAGGGCACGATGATCGCTGATGAGCCAGCTCGGATCGCCGAGGGCAGCACCCGCTCCGAGCCGGAGTCGCCCCTCGTCGACGTGATGGGCGGCGCCGCCCGCCACGAGATCCGCGTCCACCG
>CADEHD010000004.1:3948-18229 GCA_902827055.1 uncultured Chloroflexota bacterium
CGCTAGCGACTCCCGTGGCGCTCGGATCGCCTTAGCAACGCTTGTCCACAGGACTAGACTGACCCCGGCACTGCTTCTTGATAGCTCTGTGCTTCTGTAGCAGAGCCAGCAGTCCACTCCCCGTAGCGTCTTCCTGCACGGGTGGGGGGACGATGCTATCCACAGAGACTCAGCAGCGAGCGCGCCAGCACCTCGAGGTCCACGACTTGCCTGCAGAGCAGCCCCTCGTCGACGTGATGGGCGGCGCCGCCCGCCACGAGATCCGCGTCCACCGGCACGGGTTCGTGGCGCTGGTCGACGTCATGCCTCGACTGGTGCCGGAGGGACAGACGGCCGATGCAGCCATCGTGCAGGCTGCTCGTGTCTCGTACGGGCAGGGCACGAAGCGGGTCAACGAAGACCGCGGGCTGATCCGCTACCTGATGCGCCATCGGCACACGACGCCGTTCGAGATGGTGGAGTTCAAGTTCCACATGTCGATGCCGATCTTCGTGGCGCGGCAGTGGATCCGGCATCGCACGGCGAACGTCAACGAGTACTCCGGGCGCTACTCGATCATCCCGGACCACTTCTGGATGCCGACCGTCGACGAGGTGCGCAAGCAGTCAGCGTCGAATCGCCAGGGGGGCGAGGAGCCCATTGGCGAGGCGAGCACCGCCGAGGCGTTCGTGGCCTACCTCGAACGCGCCGTGTCGCTCTATCCGGAGTACGAGCAGCTCCTCGAGCAGGGCGTGTCGCGCGAGCTGGCGCGTGTGGGACTGCCGATCAACGCGTTCACCCAGTGGTACTGGAAGTGCGACCTCCACAACATCCTGCACTTCCTGGAGCTCCGCCTCGACGCCCACGCGCAGCGCGAGATCCGCGAGTACGCCGAGGCGATGTACGCGCTCATGGAGCCGATTGTCCCGGTGGCCATGGAGGCCTTCCGCGACTACCGCCTGGAGGGGGTCACGCTGACGCGCCTGGAGGTGGACGCGCTCCGCGCCAAGCTGCGTGGCGACCTTGCCGAGCTGGCGACGAACAACAGCCGCGAGCGCGAGGAGTGGGCCGACAAGCGCAGGCGCCTCGGACTCGATTGAGGCCGGGGCGCCCTCGCCTCGGGATCGCGTGATGGCGCGTCGCGCGGACGGCGACTAGGCGTTGACTGCGGGCTTCACCATCGAGGGGTAGAAGATCGTTTGCGCGGCCTTGCGCAGGTCGCCGCGGTGATTCGGGTGCGCGATGGCGATCAGGTTGTCGGCGCGCTGGCGCTGGCTCCGCCCGCCGAGGCGGGCGATGCCGTACTCGGTGACCACGAAGTCGGCGAACGTCCTGGGCACCGTGACGAACGTGCCATCCGTGGCGTAGGGCAGAATGCGCGTGATCGTGCCACCGGTCGCCGTCGAGGGCAGCACTGTGATCGCCTTGCCTCGCCTGGAGAGTGCGGCAGCGATGTGGAACTCGGTCTGGCCGCCGGTGCCGTTGTAGATCGAGGTACCGATCGACTCGGCGTAGATCTGCCCGGTGAGGTCGACCTGGAACGCGTTGTTGATCGACGTGAACTGGTCGTGGCGCGCGACGTTGAGGATGTGGTTCACCGAGGAGACGCGGCGCGCCTCCATCGGCGGGTTGTTGTGCAGCCACTCCCAGTGCTCGGGCGAGCGTCCGTTGACCGAGGCCGTGACGTGGAGTCCGACGTCGTAGGTCTTGCGAGAGCTGTTGAAGACGCCCTCCATCATCAGCTGGACGACGCCGGGCGGCGTGATCTCGGAGTGCCACCCGAGGTCCTTCTTGCCGGCGAACGCGCCGGCCTCCGGGAGGTGCGTCGCGGTGCGCCCCGCCCCGATCTGGCAGGTGTCGCCGTCCTGGATGATCTCGTTGACGAAGCCCGCGACGATCTCGACCTCCTTGGTCGAGACGCGCTCGGCGAGGGGGAGGCTGTCCAGGGCGGAGTCGATGATGCCCGTGACCTGCGAGACGTGGATGCGCTCGCCGGGTACGTTCGGGAGGAACGGGCAGATCTCGACGATGGACACCCGCGAGCGCTCGATCCAGTCGAGCTTGTGCCAGGCGAGGCCGCCGGTGCCCATGTACCCGTTCTCGTCCGGAGGGGTCACCGAGCAGTGGAAGTAGTCCGCGGGCTCGCGCGACTCGGCGTCACGATCCCAGACGTTGATCATGTTCGAGAAGAGGCCCGGGTACCAGTCGGCGCGATTCCCGGTGAGCGCCTGGCGCGCTGTGGCGCCGGCGAACACCTCCGAGGAGAGGTCGAAGCCCAGCTCGGCGTACTCGTCGTTGAACCACTCCTGGGAGGGGCTGGGAGAGCAGGCGATGATCTTCACCTGCATCCCGAGTTCGACGACGCGGTTGAAGAGCGCGGGGAGCAGGCTCCGCGCGTCCGCACCGATCCCGGAGCGCAGCACGTCCCCTGCCCGCAGGAGCGAAGCGGCCTGCTCGTAGGTCATCTGCTTCGACTTGAACTCGTCCTGCCACGCCACTGAGGTACCTCCGCTGCACCCGGTCATCGAGTTCGCGCATGATAACCGAGAGCGCGAACGTCGCGCGGCTCGTCGGGCCACGAGCCGCGCGACGGGACGCGCGACATCCTGACCCCGAGGCAAGGGCGGAACACGGGGGCCGGGCGAGCCGCAGGCTCAGCGGGCTTTGGCGCGCCTGCCGGTCTCAGCGCCCGGAGCGGCCTCCGCGGCGCAGGAGCAACGACAGCAGCGAGAGCAGACTCGAACCCAGGCCAGCCGTCAGCGCCGCGATGAGCATCGGGCGCGAGGTCTCGTCCGGGGTGCGCCGGGTCGAGGGCACCACGACGCGCTCGATCGGGGCGGGACGGAAGGAGCCCACGGCGCCGCCAGCACTCGAGGTGCCGCCCGCGAACGCGCCGAGCCATCCCCCGTCCCCGGCCTCGACGGGCCCGCGGCCCGAGATCGCGCGCAGGGTGGCGGGGGTGTCGAGGCCGTACGTGCGCCGCGCACCCGGCGGCGTCACCGACGCACCGCGGCGCGACACCAGTCCGTACGCCCCCGCACCGGGGAACGCGATCGGCTCGCCCGCGCCGATGGCGCCGCCTGCCCCGGGCATCGCCTCGGCGTCGGTGGCGGGCGAGGTGTCGCGCGACGCGGCGGATGGCATCGATGGGGTGTGGGCCTCGTTGCGGCCGCGCATGTAGTCGGGCGGCGAGGCCGCCGCACTCGCGGGACTGCCGAGGTAGTCACGACGCGGCATCCGCCGTCGGGCGGCCGGGACGCCAGCCACCTGGCCCGAGTCCCCCGCCCGCAGCGCGGCCGTCGCCGTGCGTGGCATCACCGGAAGGCCCGACAGGGCGGGCACTCCCGGGGCCGGAGACGAACCAGCGCCGGGTGCCTCGACGGGGGCGGGTGCAGTCGGAGCGGTGGGGGCGGGCGGAGCCGCCGCCGCCCCAGCACCCCCTCGGAAGCCGGGGTGCCCACCGGCATCGGAGGGGTTGGTGCGCCGGAAGGTGTACCGCGGCGCGAGCACGATCGTGAGGGCGATGAAGGCCGTGATCACCGCGCCCAGGACGATGAACGTCGTGGTGGCTGAGATCTGGTCGGCGACGATGCCCATCGGGGCGGACATGAGCGGGAACAGGCTGAAGGTCAGCATGTAGACGCTCATGACGCGCCCGTAGAACTCGGGACGCGTCTCCGCCATGACCATCGTGTTGTTGAGGGTCTGGTAGGTCGTCGAGAAGAGCCCGAGGAGGAGCAGCGCGACGAGGGAGCCCGGGAACCCGGCGAACATCGCGCCGAGTCCCAGCGCGGCCAGGGAAAGGCCATACCCCAGCCCCATCACCGCCTGGAGCAGCGGCTTCCTCGAGAAGCTCGTGAGGCTGGCGACGGCGACCGACCCGACGACGGCGCCGATGCCGGTGATCGTGAACATGAAGCCGTACTCGCGGGACCCGAGGCCGAGCTCGTCGCGGAAGCCCGGGAGGAGCGTCATGTACGGCATGCCGAGCAGCGTCGGGATGAACGCCATGAGCATCAGCAGCATCATCGTGCGGGAGCTCGCGATGTAGCGCAGCCCGATGCCGATCTCCTGGAAGATGCCCTTCCTCGCTGCCGCGCCCTGGAGGTGCGCGCGGCTCTTGGGGAGGAGCAGCGTGAGGCCCACGACCACCAGCAGCATGATCGACTGGGTGTAGTACGCGGACTCGATGCCCCAGACGCCGATCATGATGCCGGCGGCGGCAGGGGCGACCACCCTCGTGGCGTTCATGCCGACGTTGTTGAGCGCGATCGCGTTCATCAGCGAGGGCTGCGGCACCAGCTCCGCCACGAAGGCCTGGCGCGCGGGCATGTTGAACGCGAAGAGCGTTCCCTGCGCCAGCCCGAGGATGAACAGCCAGAGGATCGAGATCTGGTCGGTCGTGATCAGGATCGCGTTGAACAGGGACAGCAGCCCCGTGCCCAGCTGCGAGATCAGGATGATGTTGCGCTTGTCGACGCGGTCCGCCACGGCGCCGCCCACGAGCGAGAACGCCAGCTGGGGGAGCCCCCAGGCGACCATCGTGATGCCGACAGCCGTGTTGTTGCCCGCGAGCTCGAACGCGAGCAGGCCGCGCGCGACCATCTGCATCTGCATGCCCATGAACGAGAAGAGCTGCGAGATCCAGAGGATCCGGTACTCGCTGTACTTGAGCGACTCGAATGCCTGCAGCAGCGACGGCTTACGCTGCGCGCCTGCGGGGCCTCGGCCAGCGCCGGGCCCGCCGCCCTGGAAACCCATACTGCCTCCGTGCCCGAGGGGCGCAGTCGAACGAAACCGGGGAACAAGTGATCACAGGTTAGGGAGCGAAAAACCCTTCCGTCAACGTCAGAGTTTGCCCGACGGCGAATCCGTACGAGGTCGCGCGCCTGGTCGCGCGCGTTGTCGAGCGCCGCGCGGGCTCGGTAGCATGTGCGGGCGGAACGGAGCGGACATGAACCTCGATGAAGCCACGCTGAAGGAATGCGCCGACTGGGTGGCAGAGCAGGTCAGCGAGGAGCTCGGCGGGTTCGTGTCGTCGGAGCTCGTGGACCTGGTCATCGAGCTCGACCTGGTGGTCCGCAGCGAGCTCAACGACCCGCGGATGGACCACAAGGCGATGGCCAGCGCGCTGATGCCACGCCTCGAGGAGGCGGGGGCGCCGGTGAAGCCCGGTGCGGTCACCCAGCCACTTGTCGAAGAGATCCTGTACTGGCTGGACGAGGCGCTGGCGATGGCCGGGCACGTCCGCGAGGTGCGTCGCTAGCCGCGCACCCGCTGCTCCCGCCGCCCCCGCCGCGCATCGGGCATCGGGCATCGGCCTCTGGGGAGCCGCGGCTAGCCCGCCGCCTCCACCTCGTCGCGAATCGCCTTCATGCGGCGGACGTTCTCGAGGTCGGGTCCGTCGTTGTCGAAGCCGGGCACCTCGAGCAGCATCGTGTTCGCGGGGATCTCGGGTACGCGCGCGATCGCGTCGAGCCAGACCCGGAAGCCCTCGGTGCCGATGCGCCCCTCGCCGATGTTCTCGTGGCGGTCGCGCTGGTCGCCCAGCCCCTGTTTGGAATCGTTGAGGTGCCACACCGCGAGGTGCTGCAGGCCGACCTCGCGATCGAACTCCTGGAGCATCTCCTGCACCCCGACCGGGTCGGCCAGGTTGTAGCCGCCTGCGAAGGCGTGGCACGTGTCCACGCAGACCTGGAGTCGCGGCTGCCCGACGGCGCGCAGGATCGTGCCCAGCTCGAGGAAGTCACGACCGATGGTCCCGCCGTGACCCGCCGCGTTCTCGAGGGCGAGCACGGCAGCCCCGGGGGCCTCGGCGAAGATCCGCTCGATCGCGCCGACCACCTGCGGCAGACTCGCCTCCAGGCCCGCGCCCTTATGTGAACCCGTGTGGAGCACGACCCCGCTCGCGCCGGCCCGATCCGCAACCGTCAGCGCGTTGACCACCGCCGCAATCGACTTGTCGAGCTGCTCCGGGACCTCCGTGGCGAGGTTGACCAGGTAGATGCAGTGCAGCCACACCTCGCCGAGGCCGGCTGCCGTGCGCGCCTCGGTGAAGCGGCTGTAGGCCTCGGGCGTGTGGTTGGTGGGGCGCCAGTTCTGGGGCGCCGAGGGGAAGATCTGCAGCGCCTCCGCCTCGATGGCCACACCGCGCTCCACAGCCTTCCAGAGGCCGCCGGAGGAGGACACGTGGGCACCGACGTGGATGTGCTTCACCAGCGGGCCTCCGGCCATCCCTGCGCAGTCGTTCGCCCACGGTGGTACGACGCCGTACCGCGGCCCGCCGCTCGACTCCTCCGCGGGGGCCGGGCGAAATCGTAGGCGTCCCGTCTGAGTGCGGGCATTCCCCTACGGGATCCTCCCACGTCCGCCGATAACTGCCATAGAGCGTTGCAGAAACGGCGGACGGCGTGCGCGACCTTTACCCCCCGGTACCGATGAGCGGGTACGGCAGCGCCCTGGTGACGCTCGACGACGAGCGCGCGATGTTCGCCACCACGCTCGTCATGCAGGAGATGGGCCTCACCGTCGACCTCGCCTCGGACATGGAATCGGCGCTGCAGTGGATCGAGGCGGCCGACTACGCAGTCCTCGTGTGCTCCGGTCGGAGCGACACCCCCGTGCTCAACTTCGCCAGACGCGTGCGATACCTCGCGCGGGACACTCGCCTGTTCGTGTTCGCGGAGCGTGGATTCGACGCCGCGGGCCTCGATGAGCTGGGCGCCGAAGTGCTGCGCGCGCCCGTCGACGTAAACGCCCTCGTCTCCAGGCTCTGGCCCGCGCCAGCCTGATCGCGCCCCGTATTCGGCGGACGATCTTCGAATTCGATTCACCCGTTCGTTATCCCCAACCCCCTTGCGTATACAACACCCGGTGGTACGTTCTCCCGCGTATCGCCGCGCCTCGCGGTCGAGCAGCCAGTGATGCGGAAGAGGGGATGCATCGAATGTTGGAGAAGAAGGACCGGCGGCTTAGCCGCATCAAGATGGCGATCGCCATCGGGGTCGGCCTTGCGCTGGTCCCCGCGGCAATGTTCGCCGCGACCACCACGAGGCCGATCGACGGCATTGCCGGGGTCGTCCGTGAGCAGGCGGCGTCGCCAACGGCAACCGCCAAGGCCGCTGCCACCACTGCGCCAACCGCCGCTGCGACGGCCAAGGCTGCAGCTACCACGGCAGCCGCTCCTGCGGCTCCGAAGTCCGGCACGGGTGGATTCCTTGGCCAGGATGGCAACAGCTCCAACACGATGACCATCCTGTTGCTCGTTGCGGCCGCCGCCTCGGTTGCCGTTGCGGGCCGCATGGTCACCCGCCGCCGATAACGAGAAGCGCATCTGCGCTGGCCGCTCGGCCAAATTGCGAGGGCCCGTGCATACGGGCCCTCGCTTTTCGTTTCGGCACCGGCGCGAGTGCAAGAACTCCGCGGGTTTGATGGCAGCCGTTGCCAATGCTAGATTCGGTCGAACGCTAGTGCTCGCGGGAGGCCCACGTGGCGTACACAATCGTCGAGACGTGCATCGGTTGCACGGCGTGCACCAACAAGTGCCCCGTGGAAGCCATCACGGGCCTGCGCAACGAGCTTCACATCATCGATGACGCGCTCTGCATCAACTGCGGGGCCTGTGGGGCGGTCTGCCCCGTAGAGGCCATCATCGATGAGGTGGGCGACATCTGCCGGACGTTCCCTCGTCGGGAGCTGCCGCTGTCAAAGATCGTCGAGGAGAACTGCATCGGCTCCGGCTGTGAGCTGTGCATCAACATCTGCCCGTTCGAGGCGCTGTCGCTGCAGGACTCGCCGAACAACAAGGACTTCTTCGGGATTGCCACCGTCGACCCCCGCAAGTGCGTGGGGTGCCGTCTCTGCGAGCAGGCGTGCGGCTGGGGCGCGATCTACATCGACCCGCCGCGCGAGATGCTGAAGCGGGCCGTCTATCCACTCGAGATCCTGACGCCCAAGAAGGGCAAGCGCGCGCAGGAGGCCGTCGCGGCCGCGGCTGCGCGCAGCTAGCGGGGCACGCCGCCCTCGTCACACCGTGCCTGAGCCTGCTGTGATCCGCGTTCGTGCGCTGCGCGAGGGTGCGCGCTTGCCGGCGCGCCAGAGCGACCTCGCGAGCGGCTACGACCTCCACGCCTGCCTCGAGGACGGACCGCTGCTGATCGAGGGCACGCCCCGGCTCGTGCCGACCGGCCTCGCGCTGGCGGCGCCCGGCGGCCTCGATGTCCAGGTTCGCCCGCGCTCGGGCCTCTCGCTGCGCCGCGTGATGGCGACGCTGGGCACGATCGACGCGGACAATCGAGGCGAGCTGTTTGTCACCCTCTATTGCCTGCCCGGCTGCGGGCCGCACGAGGTGCGCGACGGCGACCGCATCGCGCAGCTCGTCGTGACCCGCCTCGCGCCCATCGAGTGGACACCGGTCGCGGAGCTCGACGACACGTCGCGCGGCGCGTCGGGCCACGGCTCAACCGGCACCCGCTAGCGATGGAACTGGCGCTGGTCGCCGCGGGCGGCGCGCTGGGCGCGGTAGCCCGCTACGCCGTGTCGAGGGCGCTCGCCGGTGCGGGTGGTGCGTTCCCCGTCGGGACGCTGGTGGTGAACCTCAGCGGAGCGCTGCTCCTCGGGTTCCTGAGCGTGTACCTCGTGGAGCGCCTGCACGTGCCTGCTGAGTGGCGCACGGGCATCAACGGCGGCTTCATCGGCGCGTACACGACGTTCTCGACGCTGAGTCTGGAGACCGTGCGGCTCGCGGAGGACGGGCGAGTGGTGCAGGCCGCTGCGTACGTCCTCGTGAGCCTGGTGGCGGGCCTGACGCTCGCGTGGCTGGGGCAGCAACTCGCGCGGGCCTGAGCGCCCCCTCGTCGTCGCCTGGTGTCGCGGCCCTGTTGTTCGCCACACGCGCCCTCCGGTGCGGACGGCGCGGCACCACCCCTCGGCGGGCCCCGATGGCACTCGGACGTGTGGACTGCGAAGCACCGGGAAGAGTGGCTGCTACGAGAACGCTAGGAGAAAACGAGAGCGGGCCTTTGAGGCCCGCTCCCTGACCAACATCTGCCGTGCGGCGGGGGTGATTCGGCAGATGAAGGTGTCACAAGAATGGCGCCCTCGCGTGGAGGACTAGGCGGTCGCGTCGCCCTCCTTCAGGAAGACGAACTCGTACAGGACCGCGGCGGCAACAGCGCCGAGAATCGGGCCGACCCAGTAGATCAGCTGGTCATCCATCGTGCCGCTGGCGATTGCGGGGCCCAGCGCGCGGGCCGGGTTCATCGCCGCACCCGTGAGACCGCCACCCATCGCGATGTCCATCGAGATGGTGAGTCCGATGAGCAGCGCTCCGAGCTTAGGGCCGCGTGGGTCGATGGCCGTGCCGAACACGGCAGTCATCAGGAAGAAGGTCATCAGCGCCTCGACGAGGATGCCCTGCGCCTCGGAGACGCCGGCAGCGAGCTGCGGCGTACCGAGGGCGACCTGGCTCCGCATCGTCTCGTCGAAGATGGCGGTGAGCACGAACGCGGCAGCGATGCCGCCAGCGAGTTGCGCGAGGATGTACGACACGGCGTCCATGGCCGGGAGACGCCTCGTCACCCACAGCCCCACCGTCAGGGCCGGGTTGAACACGCCGCCGGAGACGTGGCCGAGCGCCGATCCCATGACGGCAATCGCGAGGCCGTGGGCGAGCGCGATCGCGACCAGGTTGGTGCCCTGGCTGGCAACCACAGCACCCACGCCGGCGAAGATGAGGGTGAAGGTCCCCACGAACTCCGCGATCAACTTCCGAGCGTCGGTCATCAGCGCGCCCCATCCCCCGTCGAGCCGAGTCATCAGACCACGGATCCGATGAGAAGTCAACTCACTTGCTCATTTGTGAGAGACTTTTTCCACATCCCCGAGGCAGATTCCGCCGAATCCGCGTGTCGCCGGCCCTGGAGGGGGGATCCTGAGCGACCGCGTCGCGATACGATGGGTGCCGACGCGCACAGCCTGAGCACGTCCAAGCCCGATCCAGCGGTGCCTGCGCAGTCAGAGGTTGGCGATGCCTATCGCCGGGGTCTTGTTGGCGGCCTATCTCCTCGGGTCGTTCCCGACCTCGTATCTCATCGTGTACTGGCTCACCGGCCGGGACATCCGCTCGATGGGGACCGGTAACCCGGGCGCGATGAACGTCCTCGACTCCGTGGGGGTTCGGCCGGCGGCCGTCGTCGCCATGGTCGACATCCTCAAGGGGATGGCGGCCGTCGGGCTGGCGTACGCGTTCGGATTCGGGGACGTGGCCGCCGTGCTGGCGGCGTTCGCATCCGTCGTGGGGCACGACTATTCGATCTTCCTCCGGCTGCGTGGCGGCAACGGGACCGCGACCGGACTGGGCGCGGCCACGATGCTGCTCCCCGTCCCCGCGATGATCGCCACCGCCATCGGCCTGAGCATCGGCCTGACCATGGGCAACCGTCGCGTCGGCGGGCTCCTCGGGATGATCGCCTTCCCGGTGAGCGCGACGTTGCTGGACGCGCCCGTGACGCGCCTCTACGGGGGTATCGCGCTGATCCTGCTGGCGCTGGCGCAGATCATCTATGACGAGGGCTTCCACCTCACCGCCGTCCGCAACCGAACACGCCGGTAGCCGCTCGCTGCCTGCTGCGCACACCCTCGTGGCCTGCTAGCCTCGCGGGAGGCGTTCCACCGTCGCCGAGCCATGCGAGGTCTCATGGAGCTTGCCGGGGCACCGTCCATCACGCCGCTGCACGCAGTGGCCGTGCCAGTCTCCGAGTTCGTCGCGTTCGCCGAGACCCTGACGTACGACACGTCGCACGGGTTGCAGTTCATCGACATCACCGCGCACATCCGGGATGTCGTGGAGCGATCCGGGGTCGGGTTCGGGCAGGTCTCGATCTTCTCCTCGCACACCACTGCCGCGGTGATCGTGAACGAGCACGAGCCGCTGCTGCTCGAGGACATGAAGCGCGTGATCTCGCGGCTCGCGCCCGCGGACGACTACTACGCGCACAACGACTTCTCGATCCGCACCGTGAACATGGTGGCCGACGAGAGCGAGAACGGGCACTCTCACTGCCAGCAGCTCTTCCTCGGGGCCAGCGTGACTATGCCGGTCCACCAGGGGGCGCCTCGCATGGGCCGCTGGCAGAGCTGCTTCCTGGTCGAACTGGACCATGGGCGGCGGCGCGAGGTCACCGTGCACGTCCTCGGGACACGCGCCGGAGCCTGAGCCCGCGCGCCTCGGCCGACCGAGACCATCGATGACCGTCGTGCGCACCCTGCACGGGGCGGGGAACGCCCCTGGGATCGTGCCGCTCCCGCGCGACGCGCCCGTCGACGCCCTCGAGGCTGACGCGTGGGTGGTCCGGGGCCGCCTCATCCTCCAGCACGACCGCCCCGTCGGTGCGTATCGGGTGGCGCTGCACGAGCGCGGACTGCGTCTGCGGCCGCGGCCGGGCACCCTTGAGGGGCTGTTGCGTGCGGCCGAGGGGCGAGCGATCTCCCTCGATGTGCGTGCGTGGTGGCGCGACCCCACCCCCGACGTCTTCCGGGTGCTGAGCGCCTTTGATGCAGACGCTCGCGCCTCGATCCGGTTCACGTGCGAGTCGTGGAGCCTGGCGGAGCGCCTTCGGGCGTGGGTGCCGGACATCGCGGCGGGATACTCCGTGCGCAGCGAACTCCAGCTGCGCCGCTTCATCGAGGGACGCATCGCGGGCGAGATTCCCGAGGTGCCCGTGTCGGTGCGGCACACGCTGCTGCGCGCCGCGGACGAGGTACAGGCGCTCCGCCGGTTCAGCCCTCGGGTCACCGTGTGGACCGTCGACGACATCGCGCGGGCGCGCGAGCTCGCCGGGTGGGGCGCCGACGAGGTGGTCAGCAACCGCCTCGAGGTCCTGGCCGCGCTCTAGGATCGCCGGATGACCACCCCGCCGCGTCCGGCCAACCCCGACCCCTTCGATGACTTCGCGCTCGCGTCGCGGGCGACGCCCCTCGAACGCGTCGTTCGGGACGAGATCGCGGCGAGCGGGGGGCGGATCACCTTCGAGCGGTACATGGCCCTCGCGCTGGGTCACCCCGAGCACGGGTACTACGCCCGCGCCGACCTGCGCTGGGGGCGCGACGGCGACTTCGAAACCTCGCCCGAGGTGCACCCCGTGTTCGGGTACCTGTGGGCGCGCCAGGTCCTGGAGTGCTGGCAACGCCTCGACCGCCCGCCCGCGTTCGACCTCGTGGAGCTCGGTGGGGGATCCGGCGCCTTCATGGCGGCCATGCTCACCTGGCTGCGCGAGCGCGCCCCGGAGTGCCTGGCGGCGGTGCGGCCCGTGGTTCTCGACGGCCACCCGCGCCGCATCGAGGAGCAGCGCGCGGCCCTCGAGCGGCTGGGGCTGCACGCCGAGCATGCGCTCCTGGAGGACTGGCTGACGCGCGCCGAGCCAGTGACCGGCGTCATCGTGAGCAACGAACTGTTCGACGCCCTGCCCGTCCATCTCGTGCGGAACGAGGGCGGAACGCTCCGGGAGATCTACGTCGTCGCTGGCGAGGGCGGTGAGGGGGGCGCATCCGGCGAACTCGCGCTGACCAGCGGCCCGCTGAGTACGCCAGGTATCGCCGCACACCTCGAGGAGCTGGGGGTGGGTCCTGCCGACCAATCCATGGCGGAGGTCTGCCTGGCCGCACCCGCGCTTATGGAGCGAATCGCGCGACGAATCGCGCGTGGTTACGTCGTCACCATCGATTATGGCTACGCGGCCGCCGAGCTCTACGCCTCGTGGAGACGGAACGGCACCCTCCTCGCGTTCCGTCACCACTCGCCGCAGCCGAATCCACTCGGGAGCCCCGGGCTGACCGACCTCACCGCGCACGTCGATCTCACCTCGCTGGCGCGCGCCGGCGCGCGCGCGGACCTCGAGGCCGCGGCCCCGACGACGCAGGCGCGCGCCCTTGTGGCGCTTGGACTGGGCGAGGCCGTCGAGGCGGCGCGGGCACGGATGACCGAGGACTTCGCCGCGTTCGCCGCCGCGCGGCGCGCCGCCGACACCCTGATCGAGCCCGCCGGACTGGGCCGCATCCGCGTGCTGGTGATGGCGCGCGGCGCACCGCTCGATGGCCTGCGCTGCCTCGACGGCGCCGCCGACGCCTGAGTGCCCGCGCGGCCATGTCGATCGTGGATGTGGGAGAATGGGCCATGGCCCTGTCCGAGCACTACAGCCCGACGCTGATCGACCACTTCGAGCACCCGCGCAACGCGGGCGCGATGGCCGACGCGAACGCCGAGGGCTACGTGGTGAACCCCGTCTGTGGCGACTCGATGCGGCTGTTCCTGCGCATCGACGAGGGCGGGCGCACCATCGAGCGGGCCACGTTCCTGACCTCGGGGTGCCCGGCCTCCATCGCGACGTCCTCCGCTGCGACCGAGCTGATCGCCGGCCTCCCACTCGAGGCAGCCGAGGCGCTGACTCGCGAGCACTTCGCGGAAGCCGTGGGCGGGCTGCCCTCCTCGAAGCTGCATTGCTCGGTGCTCGCCGCGCAGGCGATCCGCGTTGCCATCGACGCGTGGCGCGCCGACCGCGAACCGGGAATCTGAAACCAGCCCTGTCCCTCCGCTGGGCGCGGTAGAATCTCGCCCGGAACTGCCACGGGAAGGGGCCTCATGCGCCGATTCGACTACTTCCGCCCGTCCTCGCTGGGCGAGGCGACGACGATCCTCCGGGAGCACGGCGACGGCGGCCTGCTCCTGGCCGGGGGCACCGACGTGCTCGTCCAGATCAAAGAAGCCGGCCGTCCCGTTCGGTACGTCGTGTCGCTGGCCGAGATCGAGGGACTGAGTGGCATCGAGGAGCACCCGAGTGGCCTGCGGATCGGCGCGCGGACGCGCATGGTCGAGGTGGCTGAGCACCCCTCGATCCAGGCGCGCTACAGCGCGATCTCCGATGGCGCCGGCCTCGTGGGTTCGGTGCAGACGCGCCACCTCGCGACCATCGGCGGCAACGTGTGCAACGCCGCGCCGTCTGCCGACACCAGCCCCGGCCTGGCCGTACTCGAGGCGACCGCGGAGGTCAGCGGGCCGGGCGGCGACCGCAGCGTGCCCGTCCTCGAGCTGTGGACCGGGCCTGGTCGCACCTCGCTCGCGCTCGGCGAAGTGGTGACGCACCTCCATGTGCCCGCGCCGGGCGCTCGCTCGGGCTCGCACTACCAGCGCCACACGCCGCGCAAGGTCATGGACATCGCCGCCGTGGGCACGGCCGTGTACCTGGAGCTGGACGCGACGGGCACCTGCACCACTGCCCGGATCGTCCTCGCGGCGGTCGCGCCGACC
>CADEHD010000004.1:18239-23037 GCA_902827055.1 uncultured Chloroflexota bacterium
CGCTCATCGGGAAGCCGATCAGCGAGACGACGGCGGATGACGCGGGTGCCATCGCGGCGACCGAGGCGACGCCGATCTCGGACCAGCGGGCGTCGGCCGAGTTCCGCACCCACCTCATTGAGGTCATGACACGACAGAGCATCCTGCGGGCAGCCGAACGAGCGAGCGCATAGCGCTCGACGCCGGGCGACCATACTGAAGGGCCACGCGATGGCAAAGATGGCATACACGCTGCACGTGAACGGCGACGACTACGAAGTCTACGCCGAGCCGAACCTCACCCTGCTTGAGGTCGTGCGCGACGAGCTGCGCCTCACGGGCGCGAAGGAAGGCTGCGGCACGGGCGACTGTGGCGCGTGCACGATGCACCTCGATGGGGAGAACGTGACCTCGTGCCTGGTCCTGGCGGCCGAGGCGCAGGGGCGTGACGTCCTCACCATCGAGGGGCTGGCCATCGATGGCAAGCTCCACCCGCTGCAGCAGGCGTTCATCGACCACGGGGCGCTGCAGTGCGGGTTCTGCATCCCCGGCATGATCCTGTCGGGCGTGGCGCTCCTCGAGCGGAACCCCCACCCGACGCGGGACGAGATTCGACAGGGCATCGCCGGCAACCTCTGTCGGTGCACCGGCTACACCAAGATCGTGGATGCCATCGAGGCGGTCGCGGTGGGTGTGGCACACTAGCGCACCGTGGGCGGGTGAGCAGGATCGGGCGCAGGGTCGGCAAGGCCGCCGACCGATCGGGGCGAGTACTCGGGAGGTACGAATGACCACCGCAGATCGACCGTCGTATCGAGTGATTGGCACGCGAGCGAAGCGCTCGGAGGGACCGGGCAAGGTCACGGGCACCACCGTATACACCGCGGACGTGCAGCTGCCCCGGATGCTGCACGCCAAGATGGTCCTGAGCCCGCACCCGCACGCGCGCATCGCGGGCATCGACCAGGCGCCGGCCCTCGCGGTCCCGGGCGTGACGCGCGTCGTGACCGCGGCCGACCTCGGCGAGGCGATCCGCGACGGCTCGAACCCCGCGCTGAGCCCCAGCAACCGTGGTGACGCGCTCATCGCGCACTCCGAGGTCGTGTTCGCCGGCCAGCCCGTGGCCGTGGTCCTCGGGGAGTCGCTCGCGGCCGCCGAGGAAGGCGCCGCCGCGCTCGTCGTGCACTACGAGCCGTTGCCCGCCGTGCTCGACATCGAGGCGGCGATGCAGCCCGATGCCCCGCTGGCTCGGCGCCCCGCTGGCGAAGTCGACCGTTCCGAGGAGTCGGCTCACGTCACCATCGACGTGCACGCTGAGGAGGCGGGCAGCCGCCCCACCAACATCTCATCGCACGTCTCGTTCAACCGTGGCGACATCGCGGCCGGGTTCGCCGAGTCCGACGTGATCTACGAGCACACGTGGCGCTCGGCGACGATGCACCAGGGGTACATCGAGCCCCAGGCGACCGTGGCTGAGTACCAGCCGGCGAGCGGCGAGCTGACCGTCTGGACCACCACGCAGGGTCAGTTCCACGAGCGCGACACGATCATGAAGATGCTCAAGTGGCCCGAGACCAAGCTCCGTGTGATCGGGCCGGAGCTGGGTGGCGGCTTCGGTGGCAAGATGGCGCAGACCAGCCCGCTGGTGAGCGCCCTGACGGTGATCGCGAAGCGCCCGGTCAAGCTCGTCTACTCGCGGAAGGACGACCTGCTCGCAGGCCGCCCGGCGACGGGCGCGCTGGTCAAGATCAAGACGGGGATGAAGCGGGACGGCTCGCTGATGGCCCTCGAGGCGTCCGTGGCGTACGACGCCGGCGCGTTCCCCGGCGCACCGGCGGCCACTGGCGCGCTGTTGATGTCCTCGTTCTACCGCTGGCCGAACCTCAAGGTGGACGGCTACGAGGTGCTCACGAACCACGTCTCGGCCGGGGCGATTCGCGCGCCCGGCGTGCACAACGTGATGCAGGCCGTCGAGCAGAACATCGATGAGATGGCACGCCAGGCCGGTCTCGATGCCGCCGAGGTGCGCCTGCAGAACGCCGTGCGGACCGGTGACCCGATGTCGTCCGGCAAGGCGTTCCCCGCGATCGGCCTCGTGGAGACGATCGAGCGGGTGAAGGCGCACCCGCTGTGGGAGCGCCGGAACGAGGTCAAGGCGGGCGCGCCGAGCACGAAACGGCGCGGCGTCGGACTGGCGATTGGCGGCTGGCTCGGTGGGCTGCAGCCGGCGGCGGCGGAGCTGTTCCTCAACTCGGACGGGACGGTGAACGGCGTCACGGGTGCCCTCGACATCAGTGGGACGAACACCTCGTTCGCGCAGATCGTCGCCGAGGAGATGAACCTGCCGCTGGAGAAGGTCTCGATCACGACCGGGGACACGCGCACGGCGCCGTTCGCGGGGATGTCGGCGGGGTCCAAGACCCTGTTCACGACCGGCAAGGCCCTCCGCGACGCAGCGATCGACCTCCGGCAGCAGATGTTCGAGGTCGCGGCGGAACGCCTCGAGGCGAACCCGGACGACCTGGAGGTCGAGGGCGGCGAGGTGCGCGTCAAGGGCGTCCCCACGCGCAACATCTCGTACGAGCGCCTCGCGGCGATCACGACCGGGTTCGGCGCGCTCTACAAGCCGCTGGTGGGCCGTGGCACCGTCACCGCTCGGGTGCAGGCGCCGGGCTTCACCGCCCAGATCGCCGAGGTCGAAGTCGACACGGAGACCGGCTTCGTCGAGGTGAAGCACTACGCCTCTGTGCAGGACGTCGGCTTCGCGATCAACCCCATGTCGGTGGAGGGCCAGCTCGAGGGCGGGTCGGTGCAGGGCATGGGCATCGGGCTGTGGGAGGAGTACATCTACGATGACTCCGGCCACCTCCGGAACGCCGGGCTCCTCGATTACCGGATGCCGACCGCGGCGGATGTGCCCGATATCGACTCGACGCTGGTGGAGGTGCCGTCCGAGGACGGGCCCTACGGCGCGCGGGGCGTCGGTGAGCCCTCGATCACGGCCGGCGGAGCCGCCATCGCCAACGCGATCGCGGACGCCATCGGCGCGCGCGTGCCGATGATGCCCGCCACGCCGGAGCGCGTCCTGCGCGCGATGGGGAAGCTCGGGGGGGCCGAGGCTGCCGGCGGGTAGCTCCCGAACCGCACTCGACAGCACCGAGGCGGGGATCCACCCCGCCTCGCGTGCGTCCGGCGATCGCGCGACCCGCTTCGCCGAGGCGAATGCAACGCGTAGGATGAAGGCATGACGACTTCCGCGATCCTCCTTGCCGCCGGTGCCTCGCGACGGATGGGCGAGCCCAAGCCCCTGCTGCGCTGGGGCGGCACCACCCTCCTCCAGTGGGAGATCGCCGAGCTCATGCGCTCCCAGGTCGACGACATCGTGATCGTGACCGGGGCAGACGCCGAGGCCGTGCGGCGCTCGCTTGGCGAGGGCGCGCGGCACTGCATCTTCAATCAGCGCTGGCCGCAGGGCCGTGCGACCTCGCTCGCGAAGGGCGCGGCCACGCTGCTCGCCCCCGACCGCGCGCGCCCCGAGGCCGTCGTCGTAGTGAACGTGGACCAGCCGACGCGCGCGGATATCGTCGACCGGCTCCTCGACGCCCTGCGTCGGGGGGGCGCCGAGATCGTGCAGCCCTCGTACCGGGGGAAGGCCGGGCACCCCGTCGTGCTGCGCGGCGCGTTGCTCGCCGAGCTTGCGGCCGTCAGCGAATCCTCGCTGGGGCTGCGCGGCGTCCTCGAGGCGCACCCGCCGCTCCTCGTGGAGATGGACGACGAGCCCGTTGTGCGGCTCGACCTCGACACGCCCGACACCCTGGAGGAGGCGCGCCGCCTCCTGGAGGTCACGGGCTAGGCCACCGGTGCCCGCGATCCGCCTCGACTGCCTGGGGTCCGGGCACGCGTTCTCCCACGGGCGCGACTGGAGCGGGTTCCTCCTCGACGGGCGGGTGCTCCTCGATGCGCCGCCGCAGACGCTGGCCGCGCTCTACCGCGTCGGGGGCGCCGAGGCGGTCGCGCGGCTCGACCTCGTGCTGCTCTCGCATCTGCACGCCGACCACATCCTCGGGATGGACCTGCTCCTCCTCGAGGTCACGCAGGGCGCCGCCGCGGCGCTACGAGGCGCGTCGCCGCTGGCGGTCGCGGGCCCTCCGGGCACGTACGCCCGCCTGCGCGGCATCGTGGGGGTGAGCGACCGACTCCCGGCACGGACCGACCCACGCCTCGCGTGGCTGGAGTCCGACGCGCCGAATCGCTTCCGCTGGGGCGACATCGAGGTGGAGCGGGGGCTGATGGAGCACGACCCCCGGGTGATCGCACACGGGTACCGGATCCACGTGGGAGGTCGAGTCGTGGCCTACACGGGCGACACCCGGAGCTGCGACGCCATCGAGACGCTGGCGGCCGGTGCCGACGTCCTGATCCTCGAGTGCGGCGGGCCGCCGAGCCCCGGGCGCGACGCCACGCACCTCGACTGGCCCGACGTGTCCGCCCTGCGGGCGCGCCTGCCGAGCGCGACGCGGATGCTGGTCACGCACTACGACCCGCTCACGGCGCCGGACGTGGCCACGCTGCCGGACATCACCCTCGCCGAGGACGGCGCGTCCTACCAGTTCGACTAGCAGCGGGGTGCGTGGCCCCTCGCTGCCCCGCCCTAGACTCGGTGCACCCACGGGAGCGGAACGCCTGTGGGGGAGGAGCACCCCGTATGTCCATCCCCGAGTCCGTGCGCGCTGTCATCGATGCGCCTCGACTGGCGCACCTGGTGACCATCAACGCGGACGGTAGCCCGCAGGTCACCTGCATCTGGGTAGGCCTCGAC
>CADEHD010000005.1 GCA_902827055.1 uncultured Chloroflexota bacterium
CCGACCGCCCCATCGACCTCGCCGCCTAGCGGGACGTCACGGACCTCCTCGCCGAACAGCCCGGGCTCGTCACGCGCCTCGCGGCAGACGGCCGCGAACTCGGCACGTTCGTCGACCAGCGCGCCGTCACCATCCGCGGCGGCAACGAAGAAGGCCTCCTCAGCCTGGCCCTCGACCCCGGCTTCGCCTCGAACCGCCACGTCTACCTGTACGCCTCCCGAGGCAATCCCCGGCGCACCATCCTCGCGCGCTACACCGTGGCTCCCAACGACACCGTCGACCCCGCCAGCGAGCTCGTCATCCTCGAGATCGCCCAGCCCTTCCCGAACCACAACGGCGGCGCCATCCGATTCGGCGCCGACGGCCTCCTCTACCTCGGCCTCGGCGACGGCGGCTCCGGCGGCGACCCCGGCAATCGCGCCCAGAACCTGCAGGAGCTGCTCGGCAAGATCGTCCGCCTCGATGTCCGCAACGCCGTGCCCGGCACCCCCTACCGACCCGCAGGCGACCCCGGTCTCACGGCGCGTGGCGCCCGCCCCGAGATCTGGGCGTACGGCTTCCGCAACCCCTGGCGCATGGCCTTCGACCCCACCGGGACCACGCTCTACGTCGGCGATGTCGGCCAGGACCGCTTCGAGGAAATCGGCGTCGCCGTTGCCGGCGGCAACCACGGCTGGCCCATCATCGAGGGCGTCACCTGCTACCGACCGGCCACCAACTGCGCTCGCGACGGCCTCGTCCTCCCCCTTGCCACCTACCCCCTCCGCACCGAGGGCAACTGCGCCATGACCGCCGGCGAAGTCCTCGACGGCGCGCTCCTCTACGCCGACTTCTGCAGCGGCAAGATCTGGGCGGTCCCCGTCGAGGGCGGCACACCGGTCCAGGTCGTCGACACCAGCCTGCGCATCGCCAGCTTCGCTCGGGGCCACCAGGACGCCATCTACGTCCTCGCCCACGGCGGCGCGATCCACCGCCTCACCCGCGTGCGCTGAGCGCCAGCGCGCGACCCACCCCGTCCCTCGCGCTACCCTCGCGAGGTGAGTCCCACCCTCGTCGCCGTCCTCGCGCTCCTGGTCGTGTACGCCGTCGGCGTCACGTGGCAGATGCGGCGGGCGGTGCGCGCCCCCGAGGGTCCCGCCCGCCTGCAGGAGGCGAAGCGTCTCCTCGGCCTCGTGACCCTCGGCGTCCCCCTCGCGATCGCCCTCATCGCCGTGAGCTGACCCGCGGAATCCTCACCCGCGTCGAGGTGCCCCCCACCTTGACGCCTCGCCCCCCGCGCGCCCACACTCAGCGCATGCATTCGAGCGCGAACCCGCTCCCCTCGGCCTGTTTGCCCTTGGTGGCGCCCTCCCCGATCCTCGCCCTTACCTAGGCGGCGTCGCGGCGCTCCGAAGCGCCCGCGGCGTCGCCTCAGCCCGCGTGCCGGGTCCCATCCGCGCGCCCTGATCACGCCCTGCGCTCGAGAGGCCATCCCGATGACCACACCGCCCGCCACGCCACCCGCATCCGCCGCATCCGCGCGAGGCCAGGTCGAGCGCTACGACCCCGGCACCCTCGAGGCGCGCTGGCAGGAGCGCTGGGCCGCGGACGCCCTCTACCGCACCGCCGACCACGTTCCCGGCAAGGAGAACTGGTACGCGCTGACCATGTTCCCGTACACCTCGGGCGACCTCCACGTGGGCCACTGGTTCGCCATGGCGCCCTCGGACGCGCTCGTGCGGTTCCGCCGCATGCAGGGCTACAACGTCCTCTTCCCGATGGGATTCGACGCCTTCGGCCTCCCCGCCGAGAACGCCGCGATCAAGGGCGGCCTCCACCCCCAGGACTGGACGTACGCCAACGTCGAGCGCATGCGCGGCCAGCTCCGCCGCATGGGCGCCTCGTTCGACTGGGACCGCGAGGTCATCACGTGCGCGCCCGACTACTACCGCTGGACCCAGTGGTGGTTCACGCGTCTCTACCGCCAGGGACTCGCCTACCGAGGCGAGGCGCTGGTCAACTGGTGCCCCTCCTGCAACACCACGCTCGCCAACGAGCAGGTCGTCGACGGCCGGTGCGAACGCTGCGACTCCGTCACCGACCAGCGCATGATGTCCCAGTGGTTCTTCCGCACCACGAACTACGCCGAGGAACTCCTCGCCAACCAGGACCTCGACTGGCCCGAGCACGTCAAGCTCATGCAGCGGAACTGGATCGGCCGTTCCGAGGGCGCCGAGGTCTCGTTCGCCCTCGAGCAGCCCACCGCCTCCGGCGTCGACGAGATCCGCGTGTTCACCACGCGCCCCGACACCCTCTTCGGCGTCACCTTCATGGTCCTCGCGCCCGAGCACCCGCTGGTGAAGCAGCTCACCACCCCTCGACGCCGCAAGGCGGTCGAGGAGTACGTGCAGGCCGCCGCACGCAAGACCGAGATCGAGCGCCAGTCCACTGAGCTGGCGAAGACCGGCGTCTTCACCGGCGCCTACTGCATCAACCGCCTCACCGGCGACCGCGTCCCGGTCTGGGTCGCCGACTACGCCCTCGCGACGTACGGCACCGGCGCGGTCATGGGCGTACCCGCCCACGATCAGCGCGACTACGACTTCGCGAAGCAGTACCGCCTCAAGGTGAAGGTCGTGATCGCGCCGAACGCGACCCGCTACCGCACCCGCCTCGCCGAGGCGTACATCGAGCCAGGCGTCGCCGTGAACTCGGGCCCCTTCGATGGCATGCCCAACGCCGAGATGAAGAGCGCCGTCGCGCAACACCTCGCCGAGCGCGGCTGGGGTGGCCCCCGGATCACCTATCGCCTCCGCGACTGGCTGATCTCGCGCCAGCGCTACTGGGGCGCGCCGATCCCGATCGTCTACTGCGAGGACTGCGGCACGGTCGTGGTCCCCGACGACCAGCTCCCCGTCGAGCTCCCCTACGACGTCGAGTTCCGCCCGACGGGCGAATCGCCGCTCGCGCTCTCCGAGGCGTTCGTGCACACGACCTGCCCCGACTGCGGCAAGCCCGCACGCCGCGAGACGGACACGATGGACACGTTCATGTGCTCCTCGTGGTACTTCATGCGCTACGCCGACGCCCGCAACCCCGCCGAGGCGTTCTCGAAGGCCGGCGCCGAGGCGTGGCTCCCCGTCGACCAGTACACGGGCGGCTCCGAGCACGCCACGATGCACCTGCTCTACGCGCGCTTCTTCTACAAGTTCGCGCGCGACATCGGCCTGGTCCCCGGCGACGAGCCCTTCACGCGCTACTTCAGCCAGGGCCAGATCCTCGGGCCCGACGGTCGGCGCATGTCCAAGTCGAGGGGGAACGTGGTCGCCCCCGATGACCAGGTCGCGCGCTGGGGCGCCGATTGCTTCCGGGCCTACCTCATGTTCCTCGGACCATGGGAGCAGGGCGGCCCCTACGACGTCGATGGCATCGTGGGTGTCTCGAGGTGGCTCAACCGCCTCTGGACGCTCGTCGTCGACCCGCCGGCGCGCCTCGCGGACGGCCTCACGAGTCACTCGACCACGCGACAGCTGCGGCAGGCCGCGCACGCGACGCTGGAGCGCGTCACCGAAGACCTCGGGCGCTACCGGATGAACACGATGGTGGCCGCGCTGATGGAGCTCACCAACACGCTCCAGGACATCCGCGCCACCGGTGAGGTCGACGCGCGCGCCTGGGACGAGGCGGTCGAACTCCTCGTGCTCATGCTTGCCCCCAGCTGCCCGCACATCGCCGAGGAGCTCTGGGAGCGCACCAACCACGACTACGCCACGACCGGCTCCGTGCACACGCAGCCGTGGCCGGCCTTCGACCCCGCGCTCGCCGCGCAGGACGTCGTCGAGATCGCCGTGCAGGTGAACGGCCGCGTGCGCGACCGTCTCGAGCTCCCCGCCGACGCCGACGAGGCCACGGCGCGCGCCGCCGCCGAGGCACTCCCCCGGGTCGCCGAGCACACCGCCAACCACGAGATCATCCGCGTGATCTACGTCCCGGGCAGGCTGCTCAACATCGTCGTGCGGTAACGGACCGCGGAGGGCGGGTCGAGCGCGACGAGTGCGAGAGCTCTCACACCGTGCCCAGAGCGGGTCTGCGCGTCGCGCGGGCCTCGAGGGCCCGCGGGGTGCTCGAGCTAGCGGGCGGCCGCCTGCTGGTTCGGGTCGTCGTCCAGCTCCGGGTAGTCGAAGTCATCGAGCACCACGCGGGCCCGATGCGCCCCCACCGGCACCGACGGGTCATCCCCCTCGACGCGAGCCTGCGCCTGCGGCTGCACATCGTCGTAGTCGTACTCGGACAGCGCCCCCTCCGAGTACTCCTCGTACACCGCCTGGTTGGCCGGGCGGCGTGGCGCCTTGCGCACCGGCTCCAGCTGCGCGATGCCCGCCTCGACCGACCGCGTGAAGGACCGCAGCTGCTTCGCCAACCGCTCGAGGAGCTCTCGCGCGTAGTCGTCGGCCGCGTCCAGCTGCTCCTGCGCCACCTGGCGGGAATCGGCGAGTCGCGACTGGATGTCCTGGTTCGCCTCTTCGACGCGTTCCATGAGCCGCGCCTCCGTCTGGCGCGCAATCTCCTCCGCGCGCGACCGAGCCGCGACCGTGACCTCGTGCTCCTCCACCATCCGCATCGCGCGCTGCTCCGCCCGCGCGATGATGACCTTCGCGTCCTCTTCTGCCTGCCGCAGAAGCTCGTCCCGACGATCGATCATGTCCTGCGCCTCGCGCACCTCCTGGGGCACCGCGATGCGCATCTGGTCCACCACATCGAGGAGGCGACGGCGATCCACGATCGCCCGGTTGCCGATCGGCATCTTCTGCGCCGCGGCGACCAGTTCTTCGAGGCGATCAACGAGGTGGAGCAAGTCCATGGGGGTCCCTCCCAGCGGACGCGAGCGCGGGCGCTTCCTGGCTCAGCGGCTACCTGCCGTTGTACGCGTCCGGGAACTTCCGGCGCAGCGCCTCCTGCACACCGGGCGGCACGAAATCCGACACATCCCGGCCGAAACCGGCCAGCTCTCGTGCGCGCGATGCGCTGAAGTAGAAGTATCGCGCGTCCGTCATCAGGAAGATCGATTCGATGGTCGGCGCCATGTTCCGATTCATCAGCGCCATGTCGAGCTCGTAGCTGAAGTCCGTGTAGCCGCGCAGCCCGCGCACCAGCACGGTCGCCTCTTCCGAGCTCGCGGTGTCCACCGTCAGCCCCGCGTGCGCGCGCACCTGCACGTTCGTCAGGTGCTCCACAGCCTGCGAGAACAGCGCGACCCGCTCTTCCGTCGAGAACAGCGCGGACCGGCTCTCCGCGACCGAGACGATCACTTTGTCGAAGATATGCGAGGCACGAGTGACGATGTCGACGTGTCCGTTGGTGACGGGGTCGAATCTCCCCGGGTACATCGCCGTGACCATCACACATCCTCTCCGCGCTCGTCGAGGGCGGCACGATAGATCGCGACCGCGCCCGCACCCTGGCGCCGATCCCGCCACAGCGGCAGGTTGGCGAGCACCAACGGCGCCACTCGGCGTGCCGAGTGCTCCACCGCCAGCACCGCGTCGGGCGCAACGTGGCCTCCGACGGAACGTTCGATGTCCCCCCACGAGGCGGCGTCATCATACGGTGGATCGGCCACTACGAGCGTGTACGAGACGTCGTCCGGCGGTCGCCAGCGCCCCACCCGCCCGCGGACAACGGTCGCCCGCCCCTCGAAGCCCACGAGGCCCAGGTTTCCGCGCAGCGTCGTGAGGACCCGCGCGTCCTGCTCCACGAACGTCGCATGCTCGGCGCCGCGCGACAGCGCCTCGATGCCGAGCGCGCCCGAACCTGCGTACAGGTCGAGCACGTCCGTAAAGTCCGCGCCCATCGCCTCCAGCATCGCGAACAGCGCCTCGCGCAGCCGCCCCGAGGTCGGGCGCGTTGCCGCCCCGTCCGGCGCGCGCAGCACCCGACCGCGAGCCTCGCCCGCGATGACCCGCAGCGTTCCGGGCATCCCCGTCAGCGCTCAGTCGCGCCGCACGAGGGCGACGGGCTCCCCCGGTCGCGCGGCCGTCGGTGGTTGCTCGTCCACACGGAGCGCGATCTGCTGCCCCACGAACACCACGCCGTCCGACACCACCAGCGTGATGTCGTACACGCCCGGCTCGCCCGGCGCACGCCACGTCACCAGGCCCCCGGTGCCCTCGATCGCCCCTGCCGAGGCCTGCCAGGACGGCTGGAGGTACGGCCCGAACGGCAGCTGCAGCGACACCCGGCCCTCCGCGACGAACTGCGCCACGGTGCCCCACACCTCCGGCAGCCCGTCATCGACGGCGGCACCCGCCACCACCACCCCGCCGAGGCCATACCGGCTCGCCACGTCGAGTCGGAACCCCAGCGAGTAGCGATTCTCCACCCACACGGTGCGCTGCCCGCCGCGACCCTCGTACTGGAACAGCACAGACCGCGAATTGTCATCCCAGCGCATCCCGCTGGCCCGGGGACCACCGATCGCGGACCCCTCGATGCTGACGGCGTCGCCTGGCGCGATCGCCACGCCGAGGCGAGGGCGCAGCGTGCTCGCCGTCGTGAGCGCGTCCCGCAGCGAGATGCGGCGCACGCCCTCGGGGGTGCGCTCGGCCGAGCGCCGGTCCACGATCAGCGACACCTTGTCCATCGCCGTGTCGTTCGCCCGCGCCGCGCGCAACACCTCCTCGAGTCGCTGGTAGTACTCGTCCGGCGACTCGGGTCCCTTCACCCAGAGGCCATCGGCGGCGTTCGCAAGGGCGCGCCAGTCGTAGGCGCCGCCGTTGGCCGCCTCGGTGACGGGCACCCCCACGATGACGCCCAGTTCGCGCGCCCGCGCGGCGACCGCGAGCTGCTCCACGAACTTCGAGAACGCCCCGCGGAGCGCCGGGTCGAGGTTGCCGTAATCGACGTACACACCGTCGGCGCCCACCTCGATCGCGCCCACCACCAGGCGCTGCGCGTGCAGCTCGGCGAGCTTGGGGTTCCCGAACAGGCTGTCGAGGATCGGGCGCGCGCCGTCCGTCGGGATCACCGTCCCGAGGTACACCGTGCGCCCGGAGGCGAGCGCCGGCCCCACCGAGACCGGGTTCACCTCGAGGACGGTTGGATTCCCCTCGGCGTCGAGCGTGGGCCGCGCCCCGGGGACCGCGATGATCCCTGCGCCGCCCGCTGCCGGGTCGGGCGTCTGTCCCGCGGTCAGCAGCAGCCCGAGGCGCTTCGCGGGAGCCATGCGCTCCAGGACCGCGACGTCGCCCGGCACGTCGTCCGCCAGAACTTCCGCGATGCCCGGCGACACCACGCGCGCCGGGCCCAGGCGGACCCACTGCTCCTGGTCGTACGTGTAGACGGAGAGCGCCGACTCATCGACGGCGGGCGCGCTCATCCGCACGGTGATCGTCACGGGGCCATCGATGCCCGGCGGCAGCGACAGGTCGAAGAGCGACGAACGGGCAGCGAGACCGGGCGGCAGCGGCGGGAGCTGCTTCCGCTCTCGGGAGGCGATACCGGGCGCCTCGCGCTGCAGGATCGAGACCGGCGGCAGCACCAGCACCGCGATCAGCGCACCGAGTCCGGCGATGACCAGCAACATGCGCAACAGCGAGCGATCCGTGCCGCCGCCCGCATCGAAGTCGTTGCCGCCGAAGTCGTCCGAGGACCCCGGGCCATCACCCGCCGCGCCCGAGTCGTGGCCCGAGTCGTGGCCCGAGTCGTGGCCCGAGTCATGGTCGGAGTCGCGGTCGGAGCCGGATCGGCGCCAGCGCATCAGCGAGTCACTCCGCCGCCGTGGTCACGGGGACCACCACCGGCTGACCGTTGCGCACGACCTGCAATTCGACGCGCGCCCCCGGCCGCACATCCTTGAGGAGGTTCACCAAGGGCGTGTCGAGGTCGATCTCGATGTTGTTCAGGCCCAGCACGATGTCGCCCGCGCGCACCCCGGCCGCTTCGGCGGGACTGCGCGGCGCCACGCGCGTGACGAGCGCCCCCTGCGTCACGGGAAGCTGCTGCCGCGCCGCGATGCCGGGCGTGATCTCGAGGTGCTGATCGAGCCGCTCGATGCCGAGCCGCGCCCGCGGGTAGCGTCCCACGCGGATGATCCCCTCCACCGCCGGGCGGATCGAGTCGGTCGACTGCGCGAACGACACCCCGGTGATCGGCAGCCCGTTCGGGGTCTCGCGGATCACGGTCGTGAGCAACCCCACGATGCCCGCCGAGCTCAGCAGTGCGCCCCCGGAGTCCCCGTGGTTCACCGCCGCATCGGTCTGGATCAGGTCCTCCAGCGTTACGTTCGGCCGCGGCCAGCTCCGCCGCACGCCCGACACGATGCCGAACTGGGCCGTGTTCCCGCCCGCGATCGCGCTCCCACCGAGGGCAACCACGGGCTCCCCGAGTCGCACCTCGCGCGACGGCGCCAGCGTCGTGCTGCGCAGCCCCAGTGCCGGCACCTGCAGCACCGCCAGGTCCGTGAACGGCGAGTCGTCGCCCACCACGCGGGCCGGACGCTGCTCGCCGGTCGCGAGCGCAACAGCCACCGAGGTGGCGCCCTCCACCACGTGGAAGTTCGTCACGACGTGCCCCACGTCGTCGATCACGATCCCGGTGCCCAGGTTCCGCGTCTGCAGCCCCTCCTGCCCGCCGGCGTCCGAGGGCAGATCGGCGATCACGGTCACAATCGCGGGGAGGGTCCGGTCGATGGCATCCTGGATCGAGGTCCACTCGAATCCGGCGACCCCGCCACCCTGGACGGCAGCCGTCGGCTCTGCGCGCGGCGCCACTCGCTCCGAGGTGATGGCGACCACACCAGCCCCCGCGAGCCCGCCGATCAGCCCGGCAACACCCAGCGCGAGGAGCAACACAGGAAGCCGCAGCCCGGAAATGGCGATAGCGCGTACTCCCTTGCCTGCGAATCGCAGTCTACACCGGGCAGTTCTCAGCACCTAGGGCGTCCACGGTACCCAATCCGGGGGTTCCCCGGGTCCCCCGCGTTGCGAGGCAACAGCACCCCCCGTAGAATATGCACACGGGCTTGCCCACTTGGGCGAGTCCTTGTTCGTTCCCGGGCACACCCTCCCGTGCCGCCCTCGCTGCTCCCGATTGCGAGCGATCGATGTACGAGCGACGCGTCCTCCTGACCCAGGACGGCATCAAGCGCCTCGAGGCCGAGCTCCACGAGCTGCGGACGGTCCGCCGCGCCGATGTGGCTCAGCAGATTCGCGACGCCCAGGAACTGGGCATGACCGAGACCGACGGGCAGTACGAGGAAGCCAAGAACCAGCAGGCATTCCTGGAGGGGCGCATCCAGGAGATCGAGAAGATGCTGGAGATGGCGGAGCTCATCGATGAGAGCGCCGCGCACGCCTCGAAAGAGATCCGGGTCGGCTCGACCGTCTCCCTCAAGACCAAGGACAACAAGCGGCGCAAGTACCAGCTCGTGGGCGCCGCCGAGACCAACCCCGCCGAGGGCCGCATCAGCGACGAGTCACCCCTCGGCAAGGCCCTCCTGGGCAAGAAGCGCGGCGACACCGTCAAGATCCAGGCCCCGGGCGGCACCGTCGAGATGACCATCACCTCGATCAGCTGAGCTCTCCGCGATCTGGGGCCTAGGGACAGACCGTCACGCGGCAGTCCTGAACGTCGATGCCATTCGGAACTCGTACCTCGAATAGAGCGGGATCGAGCGGGATGTTGTACTCCACGCTCAGGACCTCCCTGACGGACTCTCGAATCACCGCTCCAGACGCATCTCGCAGTTCGTCCCTGAGAATGAAGTAGTTCTCCCTGTCTACCCACACAAATCGGTCACCAAGGCCTCCACGACCGTACGGGTCCGCATCAACACTCTCGGAACAACTTGAGGGTCCGAGACGAACGGCCAGTGCCGCCCTCCCAGAAACGAGCCCCTCGCCCCAGATCGAAAAGCGCTCCCGGTAGCACTCGCGTAAGCGGCCAGTAAGGCTCTGGTCTGCTGGGACGGCAAACAAGCCCAAAGCAGCGACGGGCGGTGGGAAACTCGCCTGTGGGTAGATCCGCACAAAACGTTCGCCGCTTATGAGGTCGTCTACCTTCAGCCACGCCGCGGTTCCATCCCACACAGTCACCAGGGAGTAAACGCGCACCCCCTCCCGATTCGCCATCTCCGTCTCCAACCGAACCCGTCCCGAACTGTCGTACCAACTCGCGGTCGTTGCCTCGCTTGGTGCAGCCTGAGTTGGTGCACCGGAGCCCCCCGGGAATACCGGGCTCCGACTCACCAGAGCGAAACCGCGCATGATCTCTGGAGACGAAGTCAGAACACCCTCAGCCCGAGCCAGTACGTCATGCGCCCGCGCCTCCGACCTCAACATCGAAAAGACTCCGAGCCCGATGACGAGGACGGCAGAGATCACCGCGACTGCCCCAAGAGTCGCCATCCAGCGCAAATGCATGGGCGGCCTCACTAGACCTCTCAAGAGCCGCTTGGAGGAACCATCGGCGCGGCGGAGACCAACCCCGCCGAGGGCCGCATCAGCGACGAGTCACCCCTCGGCAAGGCCCTCCTGGGCAAGAAGCGCGGCGACACCGTCAAGATCCAGGCCCCGGGCGGCACCGTCGAGATGACCATCACCTCGATCAGCGAAGCAGCATCGAGGCCAGGGCGGCCCACAGCTCGGTCAGCCCCTTACTGGGGGGGCCGTGTTGGATGCGGAAATGGTTCCGAACTCTTGCACTGGAAGCCCGGCGGGCACGGGGGGGTCGCGTCTACTCTGGGCGCCATCGGCGTGCGGGCAGGATCGGGGTGAGGCTGCTCAGGCGTGGCAGTCGGCCGGGGCTGAGTGGGCAGAACGGTTGGCTGCGCCGCCCGTAGTTGACCGGGTTCGAAGGCAACGCTTCGCAGTCCAAACGTCCCAACCGCTACCACGAGAATCACCAGGTGGTCGACACGAGGATTCCGAACACCACAAATGGCAAGCGTCTGTGTCGCATGCGTTCCATCCTAACCGTCGTAGTGACTCGCGCTATCACGTACGACAGGCGCGACTCACGAAGCGCGTGTCACACCTTCACGGCCCGCCCCGGCCGCCGCTACCATCGACACGCCCACGACTCCCGCGCGCACTCGAATGAGGCGGCTCGCGATGCTGCAGCTCGGCGCGGTGGGCACGGTGACCGAGGCGTGGCGCTACCCGATCAAATCCCTCGGCGGCTGCCCCCACCCAGCGCTCGTGCTCGATGCACGTGGTGTCGAGGGCGATCGCGCGTTCGCCGTCTACGGCGCGGACGGCAAGATCGGGAGCGGCAAGTCCACGCGTCGCTTCCGCCGCATGGACGGCCTCCTCGAGTGCAGCACCAGTCTCGAAGCAGACGGCACCATCACCGTCTGCGTGCCCGGCGGCGCGCCTCTCCCAGTCCCCTCGCCCGAGGCCGACGCCGCCCTCTCGGCACTCCTCGGAGAGCCGGTCGACGTGCGCCCCGAGGCAGCGCTCGCCCACTTCGATGTCGGCGCCCTCCACCTCCTCACCACAAGTACCCTCGGATGGCTGGCGGAGCGCCTCGGAGGCCCCATTTCCGCCGCTCGATTCCGCCCCAACGTCGTCATGCACACCCCCGAGGCTCCCCCACACAGCGAGGAAGGCTGGGTCGGCCGTCGGCTGCGCATCGGCACCGCGATCATCGAGGTCACCGAGCCCACCGAGCGCTGCGTGATGGTCAACCTGGCGCAGCCAGGCCTCGCCAGCGACGAGCGCATCCTTCGAGTGCTCGCGCAGGAGCACGACGCCCACCTCGGCGTATACGCGTCAGTGATGCAGCCCGGCACACTCCACCTCGGCGATCCCGTCGAGCTGCTGCCCTAGCCCCCAGCCCCACTCCTCCCGAGGCGCCCACGAGCCCGCCACGGCCCCCCGCGCTACCATCGAGGCAACCCACGACCGGTTCCGCGCGCCCCCCGAGGCGCCTGGCGAGGCCCACATGCCGTCCGAGGAAGAGCTCATCGCCCAACGCCTCGAGAAGCGCGAGCGCCTGCTCGCGACCGGCGACCCCTACCCCGCGCGCACCGCGCGCACCCATACCGCCGCCGCCGCCATCGCCGAGCTCGAGGCCTCGGAGGCCGTGGGCTTGGAGCGCACCGAGCGCATCGTGACCGTGACGGGCCGCATCGCCGCCCAGCGCGTCATGGGCAAGGCCGCCTTCCTCGACGTCCGCGACGGCAGCGGGCGCGTACAGCTGCACCTCCGCGCCGACACCGTGGGCAGCGACGCGTTCCAGCGCATCGACCTCCTGGACCTCGGCGACTTCATCGAGGCGACCGGCCCCCTCTTCCGCACCCGCACCGGCGAGCCGACCGTTGCCGTCGCCACGTACGCCGTCCTCGTCAAGGCCGTTCGCCCCCCGCCGGAGAAATGGCACGGCCTCCAGGACGTCGAGGCGCGCTACCGCCAGCGCCACCTCGACCTGATGTCGAACGAGCGCTCGCGCGAGATCGCCCGCACGAGCGCCGCCGTGGTCGCCTCCGTGCGTCGCTTCTTCCACGAGCGCGACTTCATGGAAGTCGAGACACCCGTCCTCCAGTCCGAGGCGGGGGGCGCGGCCGCTCGCCCGTTCGTCACGCACCACAACGCCCTCGGCCGCGACCTCTTCCTGCGCATCTCCCTCGAGCTGCACCTCAAGCGGCTCCTCATCGGCGGCTTCGACCGCGTCTTCGAGATCGGCCGCGTCTTCCGCAACGAGGGCGTCTCTACCCGCCACAACCCGGAGTTCACCCTCCTCGAGTCGTACGAGGCGTACGCCGACTACCACGACGTCGCCCGCATGGTCGAGGCGCTGTTACGTCACGTCGCTGCCGAGGTGGCCGGCTCCCTCCAGGTCCCCCACGGCGAGCACGTCATCGACCTCGAAGCGCCCTTTGCGCGGACCACCTACCGCCAGGCCCTCATCGACCACGCCGGGATCGACCTGCGCGAGCACCGCGACCTCGATTCCCTCCGCGCCGTCGCCCGCGCACGGCACGTCGCATTCGAGGCGACCGCCTCGTGGGCCACGCTCCTCGACGCGCTCATGTCGACCCTGGTCGAGCCCCACCTCGTGCAGCCGACGTTCATCTTCGACTACCCCACCGAGCTCTCGCCGCTCGCCAAGCGCAAGGCCGACGACCCCGAGGTCGTCGAGCGGTTCGAGCTCTTCGTCCTCGGCCGCGAGCTGGCGAACGCCTACTCAGAACTCAACGACCCCGTCGAGCAGCGCGAGCGCATGCAGGCGCAGGCCGCCAAGGCCGCCGGCGGCGACGAGGAGGCCGAGGTCGCCGACGAGGACTTCCTGGAGGCGCTCGAGTACGGCATGCCGCCCGCCGGAGGACTCGGCATCGGCATCGAACGCCTCATGATGCTCGTCACCGGCGAGCACTCGATCCGCGAGGTGATCCTGTTCCCCGCCATGCGGGACCGCACCGACTCGTGACCGCTCCGCGCGGGACGGCGCCGTGAACCGCATCCGCGAGGACGTCCACATCCACGCCCCGCCCTCCACGATCTTCGAGCGGCTCGCCCTCGCCGAGGCCGTGCGCTGGCTCCCCGCCTCCTTCCGGGAAGCTCGCGTCGAGGGCGACGGCACGCTCGCCTTCCGCCTCGCGCTCCCTATGCTCGACCGCACGGTCACACTCGCGGTGGAGGAGGAGCTGGCCCCCACCGTCCTCAGCCTGCGCGCGCACGCGAACGGCTCCCACCCCGCCGTCGAGGCCCTCGACTGGGCGCTCCACCAGGAGAGCCCGAACAACGTCCACGTCACCGCCGAGCTCGCCTACGAGCCCGCCGGGGGGCCCGTGGGCGCCCTCCTCGAGACGGTGGTGCACGCCCCGTTACGTCGCCAGGCACTCCGGGACGCCCTCTGGCGGCTGAAGCTCCTCGCCGAGGGGCAGGTCGCGGACCCTGCCTCCCTCCCCGGCTAGACTGCCGAGCAGCTGCTCGAGCGGACGCGGAGGGCCGGGTGTCGAGCGATCACGTGGCCGCGTTCATCCTCGAGCGGGTAGGAGGCTCGCTGCTGGTGGCCTCCGAGGAAGGCGGCGCTCCCGAGGTCGCGTGGGGCGACATGTTCTTCTACGCGACGGACGACCACACGCCGCCCGCCATGCCCTTCGCCACGATCGTGCACAGGGACTATCCCGGCTTCGACGAGGCGTCGAACCTCAATCGTGACGGCGTGTTCCGCCTCAACGTGGAGCTCGGCAGAGCCACGCTCGAGGCAAGGCTCCCGGCGTGGGAGCCCGACGGGTTCGACTTCGCCGTCGCGGACCGGCTCATCCCCCACCCCGCCTACTGGCGCCAGGGCTGGGCGAGCATCATCAACCCGACCGACGAACGACTGCTCGAGGTCCTCCCCCTCCTCATCGAGGCGCGCGCCCGAGCCGCGGCCCGTCGCGCCTAGCGCGCTCAGGAGACCACCCCAACTGGTACGTTCGAGGCCCGCAAGCGGACGGAGTCACTCGTGCCGATCCACGCCGTGATCTCGGATCTCGACGGCACGCTCGTCGATAGCGAGCGCATCTTCATGGCCGCAACCCGCGCCGTCATCGCGCCGCACGAGATGACCAACGAGGTCTACGAGGCGTGGATCGGTCGCGGCGGCTTCTCCCGCTACGTGGAGGACACGTACGGCATACCGGTGAGCGACTTCCGGCCCCGCGTGCTCGCCGAATTCATCCGCCAGGTCGCGCAGGACCCGACGCCGGCCATCGAGGGTGCGCGCGAACTCCTCGAGCGACTCGCAGCCGCGGGCCTGCCGCTCGCCGTGGCCTCCCAGTCGTCGCACCCCCTCATCGAGGCGTCGCTGCGCGCGACCCGGCTCGCGCACCACTTCCAGGTGGTGGCCTCCGTGCAGGATGTCGGCGACATCGGAAAGCCCGCCCCGGACGTCTATCTCCACGCCGCCCGCCGCCTCCGAGTCGCCCCCGAGGCCTGCCTCGCCCTCGAGGACTCAGCAGTCGGCGTGCAGGCGGCACTCGCCGCCGGCATGCGCGTCATCCAGACCCGAGGCACCACGTATCCGGCGCCCCCGCAGCCAGGCGTGCACGCGGTCATCGAGTCGCTCCACGACTTCGACCTCGCCTGGCTCGAGTAGCAGGCGGCCACCCCTGCGAACGCGCATCGATGGCGGGCACGCTCCGCCCCGACCCGGGTCGGGGCGGAGCGCGAACCGGCCCGCGTTGCCCGCGCGTGGGTCCCGACGTAGGCTCGGGCGATGGACCAGGACCTCGTGCGGCACTTCACGGTCAGCGGCTTCGTGAGCCACAACGGGCGCACGGCACTGCACTGGCACCGCCTCGGCCTCTGGCTGCCGCCCGGTGGTCACATCGAACCGAACGAGGACCCCATCCAGGCCGTTACCCGCGAGGTCCTCGAGGAGACGGGGATCGCCGTCGACGTGCTGGGGGAGGTCCCGCAGGGCCCCAACGAGCCGCGCCAGCTGCCGCCGCCGGTGACCATCGGCGTGTACGACATCGCGCGTGACAGCGGGACCGGCCAGCCTCACCAGCACATCGACCTGGTCTACTTCACGCGCCCCGCCCAGGGCGCGGCGCTCGACCTGCCGCAGGAGCACGGCTGGCTCTGGGTCGGAGCCGACGCCCTCCGCGAGGCAGCCGAGATCGCACCCCCCGATGGGCCGCCGACGCCGATCCCGGACGACGTGCGGCGCCTGGGCCTGGCCGCTATCGCTGCGGCCGCCGCCGCGCCGTGAACGAGGCCCCCACCGGGCACTCGAGCCCCGAGGTGCGCACGGCCGACGTGGCCGTCCCTGCGAGCCAGCATTCGATTGCCAGCATTCGATTGGGTGTGTAGATGCTCTCGATTCAGACTCTCCGCGAGCGCACCGAGGACGTCCGCCGAGCCCTCGAGCAGCGCCACACCGACGCCCCGCTCGATCGCATCCTCGAGCTCGACTCGTACCGCCGCGCGCTGCTCCAGGACGTCGAGGCCATGCGCGCCGAGCGCAACGCGGCCAGCAAGGCCATCGGCGGCGCGAAGGACCCGGACGAGCGCCAGCGCCTGATCGAGGCGCAGCGCGCCGTCGGAGGCCAGCTCGACGAGCTGGAAGGCAAGCTCCGCGACTTCGAGTCGGAGCTCGACGACCTCCTCCTCCAGGTCCCCAACCTCCCCCACCCCGACGTCCCGATCGGCCTCGAAGAGGACGCCGTCATCGTCATCGAGGGCGACGGCGCCGCCGGGTGGGAACGCCGTCCGGAGTCACCGCGGCGCATCGCCGACGAACCCGCGCCAGAGGTCGCGCCCGGCGCCACGCCACACTGGGAGATCGGCGAGCGGCTCGGCATCATCGACTTCGCGCGCGGCACCAAGCTCGCCGGGTCGTCCTTCTACCTCCTGCGCGGCGACGGCGCCCGCCTGCAGCGCGCGCTGATCGCCTGGATGCTCGATCTCCATCGCACACGCGGGTACGCCGAGGTCTACCCGCAAGCCCTGGTGCGCGCCGACAGCCTGGTCGGCACGGGCCAGCTCCCGAAGTTCGCCGACACCATGTTCCATCTCGAGGGCACCGACCTCTGGCTGATCCCCACCGCCGAGGTCCCCGTCACCAACATGTACCGCGACGAGATCCTCGCCGAGGCTGACCTCCCACTCCGCTACTGCGCGTACTCGCCGTCCTTCCGCCACGAGCAGTTCAGCGCGGGCCGCGAGGTGCGCGGCATCAAGCGCGGCTTCCAGTTCGACAAGGTCGAACTGGTGCGCTTCACGGCGGAAGGCGGTTCGTGGACCGCGCTCGATGAGCTCCTCGACGACGCGCTGCAGGTAGTGCGCGGGCTGGGCTTCCGCTACCGCGTGATCCGCCTCGCGACGGCGGACCTCACCTTCTCGTCCGCTATGACCTACGACATCGAGGTGTGGGCGCCCGGCGCCGGCGAGTGGCTCGAGGTGTCCTCGGTCTCCAATTTCGAGGCGTTCCAGGCCCGCCGCGCGAACCTGCGCTACCGCGACTCCGGCGGCACCGTCCGATTCCTGCACACACTCAACGGCTCGGGCACGGCCCTCCCCCGAGTCCTCGCCACCGTCCTCGAGCAGTACGCCCTCCCCGACGGCTCAATCGAGATCCCGGTCCCCCTCCGCCCCTACCTCGGAGGCCAGCTCGCGATCAACGCGCCACTGGAGGCTTGATCGGCACGCACGTTCGTTCTACTCTCCAACTGTTCGGAACGCACATGCGTTCTGCCCGCGGCCAGTGCCGCAGGCCACAGGGGGAGGTCTCAGTGCTGCTCATCCTCGTACTCGGCGCCATGCTCGGAGCCGTCACCGTCGTCCTCACGCAGCAGTGGTACAGCGGCGTGCTGGTCCCGCCCACCGAGCGCGCCACGCTGCCGCAGCCCGCAATGGCCCGCCCTCGGGGTGTCGCCGGTGCTCTCCTCGAGCCCGCGCCACGCCTCGAGGGCCGGCGCGCGGCCTAGCTCCGAGTCGGGGCGGGTCCGGGGCGTATCATCTCGCCGTGAACCCCCGGACCGCCCCCTCGTCGCCCATCGTCGTCCGCCTGCTGCGGGACGCGCTCTTCGAGTTCGGGCGGCACATCGAGAACGTCCCACCGCCGGGCCGTGGCGGACCCGTGGGACGCCTCAGCAGCGCGGCCTGGACGGCCGGCCACGCGACGGCCGCCCTCGACAAGTGGGTGAACGGCTACTGCGCCGGAGGCGACCGCGACGCGTGGTGCGTAGCCTTCGAGGCGCAACCGCACTCGATGCCGGTCGTGTTCCTCGAGGCACAGACGGCGTTTGAGCGCGTTCGCGAGCGCGCCGAGCGCTACCTCGACAGCGTGGACCACGACGCACTGACGGCCTTCGCCACATCGCCAGGCTCGCGGTTCGACGGCCAGCGCGTCGGGCACTGGCTCCTCCGAGCGGTGGCGCACCTCTTCGCGCACGCGGGCGAGCTCTCCGTGGTGTCCTCCCTGCTGCGCCGGGCGGACCTCGGACTCCCGGGCAACCTCCCGTGCGCATACGGCGCGCCGGTGGATGGCGTAGCGCCCGAGACGCGCGAGATGCCCGAGGCCGGCCCGCCACTCCTCGCGCGGTTCGTGCTCGATGCCCGCGAGGCGTTCCTTCACGTCGCGGAGCACGTCCCCGTCCCCGCCCAGCGAGGCGCGTTCGACCGCCTGAACGCGGGCGGCTGGATCGTGGCGCACATCGCGGAGCAGGAGGACCAGTACTGGAGCGTCCACGCGCAGCACCTGGAGGCTGACCCGTGGCTGGCGTCAGCTGAGGTGCGCTACGGCGACGCCGCCTCGAAGCCCACGTACGCCGAGGCGCTGGCGGCGCTGCGCGCGGCCCTCGCGCGGGGCACGCCGTACCTCGAGGGGCTCACGCCCACGCAGCTCGGCACGGTCATACGTCGTTCCCGCATCCCCGAGCGCGGCGACCAGCGAGTGCAGGACCTGCTGCTGCTGCAGGCCACGCACCTGTACGCCCTCGCGGGGGAGCTGGCGGCCATCTCGTCGCTCGCGGGCGGCGAGGATGCGGACCTCCCTCGCGTGATGCGCCACACGTTGACCTGGCCCGGCCAGCGGGAAGGCGGCACCTCGTGACCGAGCTGCGCATCGTGACCGGCTCGGTCTACGCCCCACCGCCCGAGTCGTACCCCCGCCTCCTCGTCATGCGACGCTGGCCGCGCGGCATCGCGAAGGGCGCCGTCGACCAGTGGGAGCGGGAGCTGGCACCAGCAAACGACCTCCTCGAGGGGTACCAGGGCGGCACGGTACCCTGGGACGAGTTCGCCACCCGCTACCGCGCGCAGGTCGAGGCGCGCACGGAGCTCCTCGACTGGGTGGTCCGCATGGCCTCCACGACGGGCGTCACGCTGCTCTGCAGCTCGCACGACCCGTGCCACCGCGACGTGCTGGCCGAGGTGGTCCGCGCGCGGGCCAGTTCCTCGGGTTGAGGGTAGACTCCCGCCATGAGCCTGCCACCCGCCATCGAGATCGTGCCCTCGGCGGCGCCGCTGAGCGCACGGATGACCGTGCCCGGCTCGAAGAGTGAAACCAACCGCGCGCTGATCCTCGCGGCCCACGCGGCCGGCCCCATCACGCTGCGCGGCGCGCTCTGGTCGGACGACACGCAGGTCATGGTGGAAGCACTGCGCACCCTCGGCATGCACGTGACTGTCGAGGAAGACCCGGCCGAGCCCTCGAACTGCACCATCGAGGTCAGCGGCGGCGGCCGCATCGGGCCCGGCGGCACGGCCGAGGCGCCCGTCGAGCTCTACGTGGGCAACGCAGGCACCGCCACGCGGTTTCTCACCGCGTTCGTTGCCCTCGGCACGGGCGCCTACCGGCTGCACGGCACCGCGAGGATGCACGAGCGCCCGCAGGCGGCGCTGTTCGCCTCGCTGCGACAACTCGGCTACGAGGTGGACGCGCCGGGCGATCACCTCCCCGCCATCGTGCACGGCGCCGGGCCGAGGCCGGGACGCTGCACGGTGAGCATCGCCGAGAGCTCGCAGTTCGCCTCGGCGCTGCTCCTGTCCGCGAGGCAGGGCGGCTGGGAGATCGAGGTCGTCGACGCGAACGCCGACGAGTCCCCGTACGTCTCGATGACCGAGCAGATGCTCACCGTGTTCCCCGAGGCCGGCGAGTACGCCATCGAGGGCGACACCTCCAGCGGCAGTTACTTCGTGGGCGCCAACCTTGCGGCACGGCTGCGTGGCGACGCGGGACCGGAGCCCGTCGCCGTCACGAACTGGCCCGCCTCGGGGTGGCAATTCGACGAGCGATTCGCCCGCTACTGCGAGCAGGTGCTGGCAGGGCACGCGCCGGCGCAGGTCTCACGGACGACCGACCTCGGGGACAGCATCATGACCGCGATCGTGCTCGCGCCGCTGCTCGACCGACCGACGCGCTTCGTCGACCTCGCGCGGCTGCGGGTGCAGGAGTGCGACCGGGTGGAGGCGCTGTACGAGGGCCTCACACGCTGCGGCGCACGCATCGAGATGCTGGGCGATGACCTGCTCGTGCATCCGTCGCGGGAGCTCCTGCACGGCGCCACGATCGAGACCTACGAGGACCACCGCGTCGCGATGTGCTTCGGCATGCTCGGGCTGTTCGTGCCGGGCATGGTCATCCGCAACCCCTCGTGCGTGTCGAAGACCTTCCCCGACTTCTGGGCGAAGCTCGCCGCACCGATGCCGGACGGGCTGGGCGCCACGCTCCGCGACGCCTCCAGCGGCGGTGACGGCCACGTGCTCACGATGGGCGAGCGCAAGGACTGAGGTGCAGGCGCTGGCTCGAGGCGGGCTGGTCCGAGGCGAGGGCGGCGCGCCCGGCCTCGAGCGAACGCGTCGCCTCCCGAGGCCGGGCGCATCGATGGGTCGGTCGATCAGCGGAAGGGGCCCTTGAGGGGAATCCCAGCCGCGTGGAGCACGATCTTGTCGAACAGCACGTTGCCCGTGTAGGTCCCGGGCTGCTGGCAGATCCAGACCGTCGCCTGCCCCATGTCGTCGGCGGTCTCGAAGTTGAGGTCCGGGTTCTCGCGACTGTTCGAGGCCATGCGGTTCCCGGGCGTGCGCACGCCGGTGTCCGGGGAGAGCACGTTCACCGAGATGTTCTCGGCCTGGTACATCGCGGCCATGCGCTGCGAGAAGTGCTCGAGGCCGATCTTCTCGCCACCGTAGAAGATGTCGCCGCCGCGCTTCTGCTGGTCCTCGGTGTAAGGGCCGGGGCCCAGGGGGAACGCGCCCCTGGAGGAGATGTTGATGATGTGGCCGCCGCCAGCCTTGCGCATCTCCGGCACGGCGTAGCGCATCGCGAGGATGTACGAGCGCACGTTCACCTCGAGGCTGAGGTTGATGTGCCGCTCCTCGACCGTCTCGAGGTTGCCCGGGACGAAGATCGCGGCATTGTTCACGAGGATGTCGAGCTTCCCGTAGGCGTCGACGACCTGCTTGATTGCGCTCTGAATGCTCTCGGACTGCCGCATGTCGAGGACGACCGGCATGCCCTCGCCGCCCGCGTCCTTGATCTCCTGCACGACCGAGTGGATGGTGCCGGGCAGGCGCGGGTCGCGCTGGGCCTCGGTGCGCGCGCCCACGGCGACCTTCGCGCCGGCGGCCGCGAGGTACTTCGCGATGTCGGCGCCGATGCCGCGGCTTGCGCCGGCGACGAACGCCACCTTCCCGTCAAGTGCTCCCATGGATGCTCCCTTTCACTCGCCTTCGATGGCTGTGTTCGACTCGATGGTGCCGGAGTCCGCGTGGTGCGCACCCGCGAGGGCGTGTCGATCGCCCGCGCGGAGGTCTTCGGCCGCCTGCTGGACGGCGCGAATGATCTTGTCGTAGCCCGTGCAACGACAGAGGTTGCCCGCCAGCCAGAAGCGGATCTCCTCCTCGGTGGGGGCGGTGTTCTCATCGAGCAGGGCCTTCGACGCCACGAGGAAGCCCGGCGTGCAGATGCCGCACTGCAGCGCGGCGTTCTCGAGGAAGGCGGTCTGCAGTGGATGGAGCGACTCCGGGTCCGCGAGCCCCTCGACGGTGGTGATCGTGGCGCCCTCGACCTCCGCGGCCATGACCAGGCAGGAGTTCACGAGACGGCCATCGAGGATGACCGAGCACGCGCCGCAGTTGCCGTTGTTGCAGCCCTCTTTGGACCCGGTCAGGGCCAGGCGCTCGCGCAAGGCCTCGAGCAGCGAGTCTCGCGAGGACGAGAGCCAGGAGCGCTCGTCGCCGTTGATGGTCGCGGTGACGACGATGCGCTCGTCGAGGGCGGGTTGCCCGGTCTCAGCAGTCACGCCACCACCTCCTCGCCGCGCGCACGTGCCGCGGCCTTCCTCAGCACACGGCCAACGAGTACACCCGTGAGCCGACGACGCTGCGCCTCGGTGCCACGCATATCCGAGATCGGGCGGGCGGCAGCCGCGGCCGCCGTGGCCGCGTTCTCGATCGCCGCCTCGTCGAGCGGCCGCCCCACGAGGGCCGCCGCGACATCGGTGAGCGCGAGCGGCGTCGGAGCGACCGCCCCGAGGGCGAGCCGCGCCTCGGCGACCACGTCGCCGTCGAGGGCGACGTAGGCGGCAGCGTTCACGACGGCGATGTCCATCTCGTTGCGCGGGATGAACCGCTCCCACGCCGAGCCGCTGCGAGGTGCCGGCGCAGGGAAGCGCAGGGACACGATGAATTCGGCGGGCTGGAGCACGCTGCGACCGGGCGCCGTGCAGAACTCGGCGACGGGGATCTCGCGCGCGCCACCGGGACCGGCGACGCGGGCGCCCCCACCGAGGGCAATCATCGCGGGAATCGAGTCGGCGGCGGGCGACGCGTTCGCGAGGTTCCCGCCGAGCGTGGCGCGCCCCTGGATCGCGGTCCCACCGATGACGTGGGCCGCCTCGACCAGCGCCGGGTAGCGGCGGCGGACATCCGCGTCGCCGTAGACGCGATAGAGCGGTACCGCAGCGCCGATCTCGAGGCCGGCATCGCCGACCGCGAGCGCCGAGACCTCAGCGAGGCGCTTGATGTCCACAAGGAGGTGAATCTCGCGACGTCGCTCGCGAGCCTGCACGATCACATCCGTGCCGCCGGCGAGGACGCGTGCGGTCTCGCCGCCATCGCGCAGCAGCCGGATGGCGTCATCGACGCTGGCAGCCCGTGCGTACTTCAGGGCCTGCATCCGCACTCCGTTCTCGATTGGTGGTTCGCGCACCGGAGGCGCGAGTGGGCTGTCGACTCGGGGGCGGTCGGCGGCGACATTGTGCCGCGTCCGGCGAATCTCGGCGAGGCTAGCAGACTTGATCGCTCTTGATTGCGGGGCGGAGGCCGACGCGCGCCGCGATCGACCCCATCGACCCGCTCGCGTCTACTCGAGGGGCGCGGCCC
>CADEHD010000006.1:0-4930 GCA_902827055.1 uncultured Chloroflexota bacterium
GCTCGCCAGCCAGGGCCTGCCGGGAGCGCCGGGATTCGACTGCGGGCTGCGGGTGACCTTCGGGTGCTTCGCGCCGGACCAGGACGCGAGTGCCTTCGTGCTCCCCACAGGCGAGCGCCCAGCCACCGACGACGAGGGACGATTCATCGCCCATGTGCTGGTCACGCGGGTGCTGCTGGCAGCCGGGCTGAGCATCGATCCGCGCGTCGCCGACGCCCTCTGGGCCTCGCACGCCTCGTCCTGGGCGGTCGGCGGCACCGACTACGCCCAGTCACCGCTCGCCCTGGCGACGGCGCTCTGGCTCCCGGCGCTGGACCCCGACTCATCCTCGGACCGCCCGCTCCCCATCGACTGGTCCGTGCCCTGCTTCAACGATGCGTCGCGCTGGGACCCCGAGTACCGGCTGTTCTCGCACTACGACGTGCGCGAACGCGCCCTCGACTGGGCGGTGTATGCCAGCGTCCGCCCCGAGCGGCGCGCGGGCGTGTCGATGTGGACCATCGTGGAGCCGCTCCTGCGCATGGAGCGCGACTCGCGCGCCGCGATGGCGCTCGCCCAGTTCGGCGACAGCGCCGACCCTCCCAGCACGGCGCCGGCGCCCGCCGCGGCCATGCTCGAGCGACGGCGGATCTCGGAGGCGCTGCGCGCGCAGCTGGGGTCGAGCCCGCGTTCCTGACGCCCGGCTGAACCCCACCCCCGGCCCCCGCATCCTGACCATGGCCTCTGTCCCCGGCATCCTGACAGCGCAGGTCACGACTCGCCCGTGCTCCGTCAGTGCCTCGGCAGCAGTACGACAGGGCCCGCACCGACGCCGCTCGATGATCCCGGGGAGGGCCGCGCCACGGCGGCCCCCAAGCTGTCGGGATGCCGAATGGTCACCAACGTCCCTGTGCCCCCGCTGCCCGGCGCACACGCCCGTGCGATGGCACTCCTGATGAACCTCGACGCGTCCATGGCCGAAGTGTCGGCGATCATCGAGGCGGATCCCGGGCTGACGGCGTCGATGCTCCGCGCGGCGAACTCGGCCGCATCCGCGGCGTCCACACCGATCGTGCGGGTCTCGGACGCGCTGGTCCGCATTGGCTTCCGCACCGCGCGCTCGCTGGTGGTCGCCGCCCTCCTGCGCTCCCAGGCGGGGAGCCTGGCCAACACGGGCCTCGACCTCACGGCGCTCTGGGACCACCTGCTGGCGACGGGCCTCATCGCCGCCGTGGCGGCGCCACCAGGGGACATTCGTTCTGCCGCGTTCACCGCGGGGATGCTCCACGATGTCGGGCGGCTGGCGATGGCTGCAGTGGCCCCCGAGGACTACCGGCAGGTCGTCGAGCGCGCGCGGTCTGGAGTGCCCACGCTCGAGGCGGAGCGCGAGGTGTTCGGCACCGACCACCTCGAGACTGGCTTGGTCGCCGCCGGGTCGTGGTCACTCCCCCCCGAGCTCGCCGCGGCGGTCGCGGGACACCACGTTCGGGGCGACTCGCCTCTGGTGGAGGCGGTGGTCACCGGCAGGCGCCTCGCGGCGTGGCTCGGCTACGGGGACGGCGTGCTCGCCGCCAACGATCCGCAGCTCTGCGCGCAGGACGCCCAGCCCTCAGACCCCACGGTGCTCGCGAATCTCGGCGGGCCCGAGGCGCTGGCTCGGCGCGTCGCCTGGTTCCGGAACGCGCTCGTCGCTGGTTAACGGGCGGCGCGGGGCCGGTCGCGCTCAGCTGCTGGCGTCGACCTCGACGTCCTCGTCGGTCAACGGCTCCTCGAGGTCGCCCAGGTCCTCGAGCGACATCGCCTCGATGGCCGCCAGCACATCGAGCAGTTCGCGGTCGTCGGGCTTCGCGACGTCCGAGATGTGGTACCCGCCGAAGGCATCCACCACGGTCTTGTGGTCGTCGATGACGAAGTCGGGCTTCACCGTGACACCCAGTGGTCCGAGCCGCGCGTGGTGGTCATCGAGCGGCTTGATGAAGTAGTCCTGCACGAACTCGTCGAGCTCGTGGCGACGCATGTCCCAACGGCGGATCCCGACACCCGACCAGATGTAGATGGTGTGACCGGCATCGCGTAGTTGCACGAAGACGTCGCGGGTGTGGTTCCGGAGCTTCCCGTTCCACATGATCAGCGTGTTGTCGACATCGAAGAAGACGTTCAATTTCCGCACGTTGGCTCCGAGGTCGCCCGGTAGTCGTCGTTGGCCCTCATTGTGGCGGGAGCAGGCCATCCGTGGCTACAGGGCAGACCATTACTCCCGTATTGGCGCGTGCCCCGCGCGGCGTCACGCCACGTGCCTCGCGAGGAATCCGCCGACGTGCTGGTTGAAGGCGGCCGCGTCCTCGAAGTAGACGGAGTGACCGCACCCGGGAACCTCGACGTACTCGGAGCCCGGCGTGAGCTCGTGCATCGTGCGAACGATCTCGGGCGGCACGGTGGGGTCCTCGGCCCCGACCAGCCACAGCGTGGGCACCCGAAGTGCGGCGACGGCCTCCTTCGTGACGCCGCCGCCCGTCAGGAAGGGCGTCGCCGCCTCGCGAGGGGGATTCAACGCCCCGATCTGCTGGTAAAGGAACACACCCCGGGGGTGCTCGGCGCGATACCGCCGGCCGATGCCGCCGGGCGACGGGGGGTCCTCGGTGCGTGCCAAGCGCAGCGCGTTCCAGCGGTCGCGCAACTCCGGCCAGTCGAACCATCCCCAGTTGTCGGCCATCGCGAGGGCGCTCACCCGCTCGGGATGCCGCACGGCGTACCCGAGCGCCGCGAGCCCGCCCATCGACTGCGCGACGAGCGCGGTGCGCTCGACCTCAAGGTGGTCGAGCAGCGCCTCGAGGTCCTCGACGTACTGTGAGGAGCCGAGCTTCGCAGGGTCGGCCGACCGCCCAAAGCCGCGGTGGTCGATCGTGACGCACCGGTACTGCTGGCTGAACACGGGGATCTGCTGCCACCAGGAGATGTGGTTGCCGCCCGCACCGTGCAGGAACGTCACGACCGGGCCCGTGCCGTGGGACTCGTAGTAAAGCTCGATGCCGTTGACGTCCGCGAATGGCATGCCGACCTCCCGGAGCGCTAGGACCTGCCGACTGGCACGACGCACGAGGTGAACGTGAAGGCGAACGCTGCCAGCCCGTCCGACTCCGTCTCCAGGACCAGGTCGTGGTGCTGGACGTCCGTGGACTTCACCAGCGCGTACATGCGCGGCACGTCGACGGTCACGAGCCCATCACGGACATCCTCGCCGGCAGCGGCGGCGGTGACAGGTGCGCCATCGAGCAGCACACGGAGTACCCCGCTCCCACCCGCGAGCGGCGGGTGCATGACGAGGTTCACGTCGGCGGCCATGTACCCGAGGTGCAGTCGACTCGGCCGGCCGCGCGCTGCCCCGAAGGGCCTCGCCACGTTCTCACCGCTCAGCAGCCACTCCCCCTCGAGGTACAGCATCCCCTCGACGTGCCTCCCCTGGTCGGGGTAGTCGAGCGGGCGGTCCGGAGCCACATCCCCCACATTGCCGATGAGCCCGCGCTGGAACCCGCAATACAACTCGGGGGTCACGCGGTAGCAGACCGCACCGGGCGCATCCTCGGTCCGGAGGGGGACCATCGGCTCAGGAAAGGTCGTGGATGCATCGAAGCCGGGCTGCTCCGCGAGGAGGGTCTGGATCGCAAGCTCCGACTCGAGATAGCCGCCCTCGCCGAAGTGGGTCGCGCGGATGTAGCCGCGCGCGTCGATGAAGTACTTGGCCGGCCAGTATCGATTCGCGAACGCCTGCCAGATGACGCCGGCACCGTCGCTGACCACCGGGTAGGGCAGATCGAGGTGGCGGATGGCCTCGCGCACGTGGTCGGCGTTGCGGGCGAACGAGAACTCCGGCGTGTGCACACCGACGACAGTCAACCCGAGCGCCTCATAGCGGCGGTGCCACTCCTTGAGGTAGGGGAGTGTGCGGAGGCAGTTGACGCAGGTGTAGTCCCAGAAGTCGACGAGCACGGGCTTCCCTCGTCCGCGGATCGGGACCGGGCCGCCCTGCAGCCACTCCCCGCCCTCGAGCTCCGGCGCGTGCACCGGGCCGCGTTCTTCCTGTGTCATCGTCGCGGCCTCCCCGACGTCACATCGTCAGCGCTTGTGGACTCGCGCAGTGCGGCGAGGCTCACGCGCGCGTCCGGCGTCCACGACCGGTGGAGCTCTGACCCGCACTCGACGCCGCCCCCTGCCCGCGCGAGGTGCGCTTCGCTCGGGCGCCGTCGGCCGGACCAGCGCCCTGCCCGACCTGCGCCTCGAGCTTGGTGAGGCGGTCCTTCAGCCCCTGGTTCTCCTGCTGCAACCGTTCGAGGTCGGTCTTCAGCGCCTGTACCTCGGCGCCCTTGTCGGCCCGCTGGCCAAGCGTGCGGGCGGCGATCCGCGCATTCCGCGTAACGCGGCCCTCGAGGGCGCGCGCCCCCGCCGCCCCCAGCGGGCCCATCGCGCGCGCATCCCCGAGGTTGGCGAGCGCATCCGTCGCTGCGAGCTGCACGCGCAGCGCGCGGTCGTCGAGCAACTCCTCGAGGCGCTCCCGCACGCGCAGGCGCACCGACTCTTCTGCGAATGAAGCGAGGCGCCCGAGTGCGTCCGTGGCGGCTCGGCGGGCGGACTGGTGTCGCCCCCACTGGGTGTAGCCGAGCAGCATGTCGATCGCCCGGGGATCGCGCAGCGCGGCGAACCCTCCGAGCGCTGCCGCGGTGATGACGTCGTTGTGCGCGGGGCGGTCGAGCACGCGGCGCAGCGCGTCGAACGCGAGGGGCTGACGCGTCGACCCCAGCGCCGCGGCGGCGGCGGACTGGACGTAGTACGAGCGGTCGCCGCGCCCCGCGATCAGCGTGGCGAGAGCCTTCGCGGACGCCTCGTCGCGGAAGCCCCCCAGCGCCGACGCGACGGCGCGGCGCACGCGCGACGGCTGCGTGCCGACCGCTGCGAT
>CADEHD010000006.1:4940-19375 GCA_902827055.1 uncultured Chloroflexota bacterium
GGGGGCAGCTGCGCCGCGTCGGGGAGGACCGCGCGCAGCGCTTCGATTGCAGCGGGCGACGCGAGCTTCGCGAGCCCTTTCGCGGCCTCGATGCGTCCCACGGCGTCGGGGTCCTCGGTCAGCCGCGCCCGGAGCTGCCCCTCGCCGGGTGCGAAGTCGAGCGTACGCAACACGCGGTACGCGGGGTCGATGCCGACCCAACGCGGCTCCGCGTCGAGTGGGAGAACGAAGGTATGTGACGCCGCGGTGATCTGCACAGTGAAGCGCTGCAACCCGCGAGGCGTCGCCGCCACGATCTCCAGGGGGACGCGATAGACGGAGGTGAGCGCCTCGTCGGCGCGCTGCTGCTGGGTGATCGAGATCGTCGCGAGGCGGTGCGTCGCGTCCCATGCATACGTCGCCCGGAACTCGGGGTGGCCGCCCTTCCAGACCCACTGGTTGAAGAACCAGTCGACGTTGCGGCCGGTCGCCGCCTCGATGGCGCGCTGGAAGTCATGCGTCACCACGTCGCGGCCCCGATGCGTCTGCACGTAGTGCCGAATCGCGGCCCACCACGCGTCGTCGCCAAGCTCGGTCCGGAGCATGTCGAGAATGACCGCGCCGCGCTCGTACAGGTGGCGGTCGAAGATGTCGATAGGGCCGTTGTAGACGTTCTGCACCATGGCGCGTCGGTACGCGCCTGCATCCTCCGCGAGGTACGACCGCGCGTCCTGGAGGATCTCGTAGCGGAAGTCATCGTGCCCGCGGTCGTGCTCGATCCACAGCGCATCGAAGTACGTCGCGAAGCTCTCGTTCAGCCACCCGTGCGCCCACTCCCGGCAGGTCAGCAGGTCGCCGAACCACTGGTGTGCCAGCTCGTGCGCCGTGATGCCGTCGGCCGCCTCGACGAAGTCCTCGTGAGCGCGTTCGTCGTGCAGGAGGGCGTCGGTCATGGTGGTCGCCGACGTGTTCTCCATGCCGCCGAACGTGAAGTCGTGGATGGCGACGGTGGCGTACTTCGCGAAGGGGTACGGCACGCCGATCTTCGAAGAGAAGTGGCGCACCATCTCTGGCGTCCGTCCGAACGCCCTCCGGAGGTCGGCGGCGGTGCCCTTCGCTCCCAGGTACTGGACCGGCACCCCATCGACGTCGCCCGCGTCGACGACCTCGAACTCGGCAGCCGCGAGGGTCACGAGGTACGCCGGGTGCGGCACGTCCTGCACCCAGTGGAACGTCGAGGTGCGCGACCGTGCGTTGCTTGTCTGTCCCTCGAGACGGCCGTTCGACAGCGCGTACCAGCCGCTGGGTACGGTGGCGCGCACCTCGGTGGTGAACTTCTCGCCGGGGTAGTCGAAGCAGGGGAACCAGTACGGCGAGTCCTCGGGCTGCCCCTGCGTCCACACCTGGGTCGGGCGGTCCGGATAGCCCGAGTCCGGCGCGTTGAAGTAGAGCCCGCGCCGCGGCGTCGCCCGGTAGCGAACGACGACCGTGAGCAGTCGCCGCGACGAGCGCGCCCGCCCGAGGTCGATACGCAGCTGCTGATCGCCCATGGTGTACGGCAGCGAGCGTCCCGTCTCGTCCTCGACGGCGTCGATCTGCAGCTCCCTGGCGTCGAAGCAGGCTTCGCGGAGCCCGTCCATCCGCGGCCGGAAGCTCGTGGTGCAGACGCCCTCGATGGAGCGCCGCGCCACGTCGAAGGAGAGGTCGAGGCGCATGTGCTGCACGTCCAGCGGCCGGTCGCGCCCCCACACGGGACGGTCCCCGGGCAATACGAAGGGCTCGCGGCCCGCCAGCACCATGGAGTGCCCGCCGCCGCCCAGGCAGCCGAGGGCCTCCGCGTCCAGTCCGACCAGTCCTCGCGCTGCGGCGCTCATCGCCTCTCCCTGCGTTGCACGGTCACACGGTCACGCTGTCGATCAGCCCTGGGCGGTGGCGTCCAGGTACTCGAGCACGAGCCGCAGCGCCTCGTCGGCGGCCTGCTGCTTCGTCGACTCACGGTTGCCGTCGAACTCGATGCGCACGACCTTGACGTAGTCGTTCGGCGCGGCGATGCCGACGTAGTAGATCCCGCCGGGTCCCTCGCGCGTCGAACTCTGTGCCCTTCGGTCGGCGACACCCGATTCCGACACGCACACGTCGACGCCCAGTCGCTCTCGTGTCCCCAGGGCCATCCGACGCACGGCGTCCTCCGAGACGGATCCCGCCGCCTGGAGAGCCTCCGCATCCACGCCCATGACGTCGACCTTGGCGTTTCGGTGGTACGCGGTGATGCCGCCCACGAACGCCTTCGAGGAGCCCGGCACGTTGGTCAGGAGGTGCCCAATCAGACCCCCGAGGGTCGACTCGGCGGTACCGATGCGTAGCCCTCGCTCTGTCAGTCGCTGAATCACGAGCTCTTCGTTCATGGGCCGCTCCGGATTCGAATCGCCCTCGGGCGCCCGTCAGCGGTGCGGATGATAGGACTTTGGCGCCACCGAGGCTGAGTCGGGCGGTATGCGGCGCAGTGCGCGAGCGCAGTACGTACGTCATTTCTCCGGCTCAAGCCGCGTTCAGGTTCCCGCCGCCCGTGCCGATGCTCTCGATAGCACCCGACCCGGCGGATCGCGCCGTCGCCGTGCCCGCAGAACTGGGGCCCCGATGACCGCGAACCTCAGCCCAGCCTTCGCGCTGGAGACAGAGGCGTCAGCCGTCCGCCCGCGCCGACTTCGCGCGATGCGGGCGCTGCTATTCATCCTGCTGCCCTACGTCGCCTTGCTGTGGATCCGGGCCGCCTTCAGCACGCTCCCGCCCGCGGTCAGCTCCGTGATCGCCGTCGTGGGCCTCGCGACGGCCCTGGCGCTCCTCTGGCGTCGCGAGAGCCCCTACGCACTCTGGCCGGGGTACCTGCTGTTCCTGCAGCTCCACGCGACGACATGGGCGCGGCTGCCTGCCCTCGAGATGCCGCTGCGCGTCCACTACGTGGTCGAGGCGGACCGCCTCCTCGGGCTCGGCGAGCTACCTACGATCACCCTCCAGCGGCTCGCTGGCTCCTCGGTGCCCGCGCTGGACGTGGCAGCGTTCGCCGTCTACGCCTCGTTCTTCGTGGCGCCCATCATCCTGTTCCTCGCCGCGTGGCGCGCCGAGCAGACGGTCGCCCGCGTCTTCACACGCGCGGTCGCCATCGCGTCGGTCGTCAGTCTGCTGGTGATGGCGGTCCTGCCGACGGCCCCGCCGTGGATGGCGTCGGACCTGGGGGTCATCGCACCCGTCGAGCGCATCGCGGTCCGCGTGGCGGGCGCCTCGGTCCACAGCGCGGCGGGGGCGGCGATCGGGGTCAACGAGGTCGCCGCGATGCCGTCGATGCACATGGGCACGACGGTCCTCATCGCGCTGGCGATCCTGTCGCTTGCGCCGCAGGCACGGCGCTGGGCGTGGCTTTACCCGGCGGCGATGGGCTGCGCGCTGGTGTACCTCGGCGAGCACTACCTCGTGGACGTCATCGCTGGACTGGCGGTGGGCCTGGTCGCCTGGCGCTTGGCGTGGGTCGAGGTGGGTCCGTTCGCTCCGCGTCGCGCCGCACCGCGCGTCCTCGATGGCGCGGACTGGATGGAATCGACGGCGCGCGCGGCCTAGTTGCCGCCGCGGCCCGTGATCCGGTTCGTCGCGGCGGAGAAGCGCTCGATGTGGTCGGCGCCGCCGCGCAGCATGACCTCGGCTTCGCCCTCGACGCTTGCTGCGTCGCCGCCGGCCGCCGCAGCGTTCACGACGCGCTTGATCCACCCCAGCGCGAGGGGCGATGCCTGCGCGATCGCGTGCGCGAGCGCGAGGGCCTGCGCCTCGAGCTGGTCGAGGGGCACCACCCGGTTCGCGAGGCCGATGCGCACGGCCTCCTCGGCGTCGACGACCCGCGCCGAGTAGAGCAGTTCCTTCGCCAGCGCCGGACCCACGAGGGTGGGCAGGGCCGCTGCTCCCACCACGAGGCCGTACTCGGCGCCCGGGAAGCGGAACCGCGCGTTGGGACTCACGAGGCGGATGTCGCACGCGCAGGCGAGGAGCGCCCCGGCGCCGTACGAAGGCCCCTCGATGGCGGCGATGGTGGGCTTCGGCGAGGCCGCCACCCGGGCCGCAGCGCGCGCCGCGGGGTTGAACCCCCGGTCGCCGCGCTCGTACGCGGCCAGGGATTCGTTCATGTCGGCGCCGGCGCTGAAGGCGCCCCCGCTCCCGATCACGACGATCGCGACGACGCTCGGATCCGCGTCCAGCCGCTCGATAGCTTCGTGCAGATCGCGCGCCAGTTCGGCGCTCATGGCGTTCCGCTTGTCGGGGCGATTCAGGCGGAGCACGCCCACGCCGGAGTCGACGGAGGTCAGGGCGAGGGCGGACGCCTCGCCATCCGACGCCGCGCCGGCGCCAGCCACGTTCGAGGTCATGTGGAGCTCCTGCCTGCCATCGCGGCCCGGGTAGCAGCCCGGATCGCGGCTATCGGATGACGCCGGCCTCGCGCAGCGCCTGGATGTCGGCTGCGGCGTAGCCGGCACTCGCGAGGATCGTGTCGTTGTCGCGGCCCAGTGGCGGCGACGCAGCCACGACGGTCGGCGGGGACACGCTCATCTTGTGTGGCGGCGCAACCATGGTCTGCGGGCCCGTGAGCTCGTGGTCGAGCTCGACGATGTAGCCGTTCTCGAGCACCTGCGTCTGACGGTCCATCTCCTCGGGAAAAAAGATCTCGGCGATCGGGACGCCGTGGCGCTCCATGAGCTCGACCCAGTGCTTCGAGGGCTGCTCGCGGATCATCGCCTCGACCTTCGCCATCAGGCTGTGGCCGAACTCGATGTGCTTCGGGTCGCGAGCGTCGTAGTTGGGGTCGTGGTCGCGCGGGTCATACTCGATGCCCAGCGCGTCGCGCATCTTCTGGCGCAGCGAGGCCGAGAGGTTGCCGATGGCGACCGCGCCGTCCTTCGTGAGGTAGTTGCGGTAGTAGATGTTGCCCACCTGGCGCCCCTGCATCATGGCGCGCCGGTGCTCCACCATCTCCGTGTACGAAGCCCCGCGGAGGTGGGCATCGTCAAGGTAGTCGAGCAGCGGCTGGCGCAGCAGCGTGTCCGCCGGCGGCAGCGACATCACGGACCCGCCCTGGAACTGGAGTGCGTTCGCGAGCAGCGACGTCTCGACGAGCTGGCCCTTGCCGGTGCGCTCGCGGTAGAACAGCGCCGCGCAGACGCCCCACGCAATCGAATAGCCGGTGGCATAGTCGGCGGTCGCCACAGAACCGGGAAGGATGGGGTTGCCGTTCTCATCGAAGCGCCCACCGGACGCCGTCAGGCCCGAGGCACCCTGCACCACGATGTCGTAGCCGCCTTTGTTAGCCCACGGGCCCCGGCGCCCAAACGCGGTGCTGTCCAGGTAGATGAGGTCGGGCTTGATCGCCGAGAGCGTCTCGTAATCGATGTTGAGCCGGGCGGGAACGTCAGGTCGGTAGTTGCTGACGACCACGTCGATCGAGGGGATGAGACGGTGGATGGCCTCCTGCGCCTCGGGGCGCGTGAGGTTCAACGACAGTGACCGCTTGCCGCGGTTCAACGACTGGAAGGTCTTCGACTCGAGCGGGATGAACTGCTGCTGCAGTCGCCACGGCTCGCCCTCGATGGGCTCCACCTTGATCACCTCGGCGCCCATGTCGGCGAGCAGCATGCAACCGAGCGGCCCGGCGATGATCTGCGTGAACTCGAGAATCCGAACGCCTTCGAGCGGGCCCGGCATACGCCCATCCTCCACAGTACGCACGTGTTTCCGTGAGCGGCCGTCGCGGGCCGCGGTGGAGCGCATCCTATCGGACGCGCCTCGTCCCGCGGAGGGGAGCGGTGGACGCCGCCGCCGCCCGCGGCGGTGTACTCTCGCAGGACTGTGACGGTGTCTTCCCTTCCCCCGGAGTCCGACTTCGATCTCGAGGCCCTGCTGGCCCCGGCTGTGGCCGTGCTGGGCCCGCCCACCTCGCTGTCCCCGCTGCCCTACGACCTCAACGCCGGCGTGCCGGACCGCCCGAGCCTTCCGTGGCAGGCGCTCGCCGAGGCGGCCCGGGTGGCCCTGGAGGCGAACGCGGGTGACGCGCTCACGTACGGCGGGGTGGCCGGGTACGAGCCGCTGCGCGCCTGGATCGCGGAGCGCCAGGCTGCCGAGACCGGGCTGCCGATAACGTCGGCGCAGATCACCCTGACCTCCGGGAGCGCCCAGGCCATCGACACGATCGCGGCTACCTTCCTCGGCCCTGGCGACCAGGTGGTGACGGGAGCCCCGACGTACCCCGGGGCGATCCGGGCGTTCAAGGCCCGCGGCGCCAGCATCCTCGATGTCCCGCAGGACGACGACGGACTGCGCACGGACGTGCTCGAGAGCCTGCTGCGCGCCGAGCGCTCGGCGGGGCGCCGGGTGAAGCTGGTGTACGTGGTCGCCACCTACGACAACCCGAGCGGCGCCACGCTCACGCTCGAGCGGCGCCAGCACCTCGCGCGGCTCTCCCGCGAACACGGCGTGCTCATCGTCGAGGACGACGCCTACGCGGGAATCGACCTCGATGGACCGCCCCCGACGTCGCTGTACGAGATCACCGGCGGCCAGGGCATCCTGCGGGTCGGCACGTTCTCGAAGACGATTGCGAGCGGGCTGCGCGTCGGCTGGGTCGTCTCGGAGCCGCGCATTGTGCAGCGTCTGAACTACATGCGCTTCGACAACGGTGCGTCCCCATTCGTGCAGCACACGGTGCTGGCCTACCTCCGCAGCGGCGCCTACGACACCCACGTCACGCGACTCTGCGACCTCTATCGCGAGCGCCGCGACGCCTCGGCGGCGGCGATCGTCGAGTTCTGCGAGCCCTACGTCACCTTCAAGCGGCCGGCGGGCGGGTTCTTCCACTGGCTGCACCTGCGCCCGGGCCTCGACGCCCAGGCGGTGTTCGAAGCCGGGCAGCGACACGGCGTCGCCGTCACGCCCGGCCCCAGCTACTACCCCAACGGCGGTGGGCACGAGCACATCCGCCTCGTGTACTCCGCGCTGCCGCCCCAGGAGCTGCGCGCCGGGATCCAGCAACTCGGGGCCGCGCTCGAAGAGGTGGCGGGCAGCCCCCGCCCGAAGTGATGCCGACCGCGAGTCATCGCCCGGCAGGAGTCACCGATGCCTGAACGACGTGTCCCTCGGCCGTTTCAACTCCCCTGGGGCAGCGGCCTCATCCTCGAAGAAGCCGCCATCGAGGGCGGGCTGCACGAGCCGGCGCTCGAGCTGCTTCGCTACGAACGCGGCGAACGCAAGGGCCAGCTTGCGATTCGCTTCTCGGCCTACAGTCCGGAGGGTGAACTCGAGCGGCGCCCACTGATCGTGAACGAGCGCGAGCTGGCGCGCCTGAAGCGGGAGATCGACCGCGCCCCGCGCCTCAAGGCGCTCCTCAAGAAGCTCGTCGAGTAGCGGCCTTGGGCGCGCGCCTGGCGGTGTTGTGCGCGGCCCTCGAGGCATCGCGCGCCGATCTCCTGTCGGTGCTCGACGCTATCCCGGACAGTGAACTGGAGGGCCATTTCGACGCCGCCGACGTGCTCTGGCGCGTTGGGCTGATCGACGACTGGACGCGGCTCGTCATTGACCAGGCGCTCGACGGCCGTCCGATCGCGGCAGCACCGGTGCGTGCCCGACCCGCCTACTTGCGTTCCCGGGAGCTGCTTCGCGCATGGCTCGACCAGACCCGATCAGCGCTCCTGGCCCGCACGCGCGGGATGGACGATACGGACCTCGCTCACGAGGTGGCACTCCCGAGTGGTGCCCGTGCCACCCTCGGAACGCTGCTGGCGGCCGCTCTGGACCACGAGGTCGAATGTCGGGGCGCGCTGCGCTTGCACGCCCGCACGGCGGACGATCGCACGCCGTAGGCGCGGAAAGGACCGATCTTGGGTACTCGGAAACGTCCCGAAGGCACCATCCCATGGATGCCGGGATTCCGCTACGGCGCCCTGCTTCCACCGCTCTCGCTCAACCTGCTCGTCGCCGACACGGCGGGTTCGGCTGCGTTCTATCGCGACGTCCTCGGTGCCGAGGTGCACTACCAGGACGTGGACTTCGCGGCGGTGCGCGTCGGCCCCGCGGAGGTGATGCTGCACGCGGACCACACCCACGATGAGCATCCGTGGCATGGAGCCCTGGTGGCGGGCGCGGCGCGCGGCATCGGTGCGCAGGTGCGGCTGCTCGGCATCGACCCCGACGAGGTGGAGCGGCGCGCCCGAGCGGCAGGCGCCACGGTCGTGCTCCCGGCGACGAGCAAGGGACACGGTTGGCGCGAGGTGCTGGTCCGCGATCCGGACGGCTACGAGTGGGCGGTCGGCGTCCTCGTGGAGCCGGCGCGCGGGCCATTCGGTCCCGTGCCCGCGCCACCCGCGCCTCCTACACTGCCCGCTCCCTAGCGCGGGAGGCGTCGAGCGCGGCATACTCCGGCCATGTACGAGTCGCTGCGCGGCAAGCGAGCGGTCATCCTCGGCGGGTCACGCGGCATCGGTCGCGCGATCGCCCTGCGCCTCGCCCGCGAGGGCTGCCACGTCGTCGTGAACTACGCCCGCGGGGTGGAAGCTGCCGAGCAGACCGCCGCCGATTGCCGGGCGCTCGGCGTCGAGGCCGCGGCCGTCCGCGCCGATGTGGGCGACGCGGCACAGCTGCAGCAGCTCTTCGCGACGGTCGGAGAGCAGGGCGGACTCGACTTCCTCGTGAACAACGCGGCGCGTGGCCTCGAGCGGCCGCGGCCCGCGATCGAGCAGCGCCCGCGGCACCTCCACGAGACGATGGAGGTCAACCTGTTCGGACCCTGGGGCGCTGCGCAGGCGGCACTCCCGCTGCTCGACGCGCGGGGCGGGGGCGCGATCGTCAACCTCCTCACGCCGGGGTCGAGCCACTACATGCCGGACTACTCGGCAGTGGGCATCTCGAAGGCTGCGCTGGCGAGTCTCACGATGTACCTCGCGGTTGAGCTGGCGCCGCGCGGCATTCGCGTCAACGGCGTCTCCGCCGGCTGGGTCGAGGGCTCCGACGGGGAGCACTCCTACCGGGCGGAGATCTCGGACAAGGTGCGCCCGTACGTACCGGCGGGGCGGAACGTGCACCCCGACGACGTCGCCGCGGTGGTGGCGTGGGTGTGCTCCGACCAGGCGCCGATGCTCGTCGGGCAGACGATCCACATCGATGGGGGATTCGCCGACGCCGCATGGGCCGCGGTCCTCAACCCGCACAGCGGGGGCCACTAGCGCGCATGCGCGAGGACGTGACGGAGTTCCTCGACTTTGTGGTGGGCGGCAGGCCGTCGCGCTTCATGATGCACGAGGCGGACTGGGAGCGGCTCTACCGGTTCGTCGAGTACGTGGGCGCCCTCAGTGCGGATGAGCGTCCGACTGAGGGCGACGTGCGGGCACACGTCGAGGCGGCGCTACCGCGACGGGCTGAGTGGGCGGCCGAGATCCTGCTGGCGTACCGCCACGTGCTCGCGGCGGGGGACAGCGCACGCGCTCGAGGCTAGGTGCCGCCGCTTACGATGCGCTCGGCTGACCGCAGCACTTCCTCGGCCGTGAGCTCGGTGCCCGCGCCCCGACCACTCGACTCGCTGGGCGCCGAGGTGTCGTAAGCCCAGAAGCCGCGCTCCTGGTGTGATCCTTTGCGGACCACCTCGTTGAGCGAGGAACGCAGCGCGAGCATTCGATCGAGCTGGGCAACGGCATCCGCGCTGCGCTCGTCAGCCCAGATCGTGACGCGCCCGATCAACCCTGAGTTGTCGCTCTGCTCCAGCCGGTAGCCGCGGATGAACCCGGGCTGCCCCTCGCAGAAGTGGGAGACCGCGTCGAGGAGCTGCCCGGCCTCGATCCCCCGACCCGACTTCGGAACCATCAACGAGATGCGCACGTACGGCATGGGCGTCTTCCCTCGGAACGAACGCGAGTGCTGCATCCTTCGCACGTTGAGTTCGCCCATCCATCCTAGCGCGTTCGGCCAGCGCCCACGGACGAGGCACGTACGGGATTCCCCGCAACTTCGGCGCTCGTTGCGAGGCTGATCGGGCGGTATCAGCCGTCGAGGCGCGCCAGGGCCTGCCGATACGACATCGGGCGCTGCGGCAGCGGAAACCGCCGCGAGGGATCGGCGCACACCTGCCGAGCCCGGAAGGCCTCCAGCAGCAGCCGCGCGGCACGGGGACTCCGGCGATCGAGGACCCATGTCGCCCACGCACTCGCGCCGAACGCATCGAGCGGCACGGGCACGTAGGCGCGACGACGCCCAGTCGCGCCTGCCCACTCTCGCGCCATCGCGGCCAGCGCCATCCGGTCGGGGCCCGAGATGTCGAAGGACCTGCCGTCCAGGTCTCGGTCGTCGATGGCGAGCGTGAGCGCCTGCACCACGTCCGCCAGGGCGACGGGCTCGATGATGCAGCCGCGCATCCACCGAGGCTCGGGCACCAGCGGGAGACGGCGGGCCGGCAGCGTCGCGAGGTCGAACGGCGCACTCCCTCGCGCGACGATCGTCGCTGCCCGGAGCACGGTGCACGGGATGTCGGACTGGACGAACGCGCGCTCCACGGCCCACCGGCCGCGCAGGTACGTCGACGGCGACTCAGGATCGGCGGCGATGTGGCCCAGGATCACGATGCGGCGCACGCCCGCAGCGCGCGCCGCGATCACGACGTTGCGCGCCGCCTCGAGATCGTTCGCGACGAAGTCGCCAGTCCGGTCGATGGCGTGCACGAGATAGACGAGGGTCGACACGCCGCGCACCGCCGCGTCGATGCCGCGCCCGAGGACCAGTTCACCGACAGCGACCTCGACGCCGCGATCGCGCAGCCGCACGGCGTCGAACTCTTTGCGGACGAACGCGCGCAGAGCCCCGCGCGACTCGCGCAGGAGCTGCACCATGAGGGCCGTTCCGACACGCCCGCTCGCCCCCATGACGAGGATCATTGCCTGGGCGCCCGTCCCGGCCTCAGCGCGTGATCGCGCCCTCGTCGGCGCCGGACACGAGCTTGGCGTACTTCGCGAACACGCCAACCTCGTAGTTCGCCGGGCGAGGGGTCCACGCGGCGAGCCGCGCCGCGAGCTCCGCCTCCGGGATGTCGATGTCGAGGCGCCGGTTCGGGATGTCGATCGAGATGGTGTCGCCCTCGCGGACCGCCGCGATCGGGCCCCCTGCCGCCGCCTCGGGTGCCACGTGGCCCGCCATCAGCCCGCGCGTCGCCCCCGAGAAGCGGCCGTCCGTCAGTAGCGCCACGTCCTCGCCAAGGCCCGCCCCCACGATTGCCGCAGTGACGCCGAGCATCTCGCGCATCCCGGGCCCGCCTCGAGGCCCCTCGTTGCGGATGACCACGACGTCGCCCGCGCGGATCTCACCGCGCAACACGGCCTGCAGCGAGTCCTCCTCGCGCTCGAACACCCGCGCGGGACCGCGGTGCGTAAGCCGCTCGTGGCCTGCCACCTTGATGACGCACCCCGCGGGCGCCAGCGAACCACGCAGGATCACGAGGCCGCCCGTCGCCTTCAGCGCGCGGTCGACCGGGACGATCACGTCCTGCCCGGGGGTCTCCTGCGCGTTCGCGGACTCCTCGGCGAGGGTGCGGCCGGTGACCGTCATCACGTCGCCGTGGAGCTTGCCGGCCTCGAGCAGGCGCTTCGCGAGGAGCGGTGTGCCGCCCGCTCGATCCCAGTCGAGCGCCACGTATCGCCCGCCGGGGCGCAGGTCGCCGATCAGCGGCGTGCGCTCGCTGACCTCGTCGAAGTCGTCCATGGCGAGGGGCACGCCGGCCTCCCGCGCAATCGCCAGCAGGTGCAGCACGACGTTCGTCGACCCCCCCGTTGAGGCGGCGCAGATGATGCCGTTCTCGAGGGACTCGCGGGTGATGAGGTCGCGCGGTCGCACGCCCCGCCGCAGCACGTCCATGACGAGCGTGCCGGCCTCGCGCGCCACCTCGTGCTTGCGCGCATCGGTCGCGCCCACGGTCGCCGAGCCCATGGGCGAGAGGCCCATGAACTCCATCACCGTCGCCATGGTGTTCGCGGTGTACTGCGCGCCGCACGACCCGGCGCCTGGACAGGCCGCCATCTCGAGGGCCTGCAGCCGCTCGTCCGAGAGGTTGCCGGCGGCATGCTGCCCCACCCCCTCGAACACGTCCTGGATCGTGACGTCGTGCCCCTCCCACACGCCGGGCGCGATGGAGCCGCTGTAGAGGATGAGGCCGGGGATATTCAGGCGCGCGAGTGCCATCGCGGCGGCCGGGATGGTCTTGTCGCACCCCACGATGATTACCGCGGCGTCGAACGAATACCCGACCGCGCAGAGCTCAATCGAGTCGGCGATCAACTCGCGAGAGATCAGCGAGGCCTTCATGCCCTCGGTACCCATCGAGATCCCGTCCGAAATCGAGACGGTGTTGACCTCCATGGGTGTGCCGCCCGCGGCACGCACGCCAGCCATCACGGACTGCGCAAGCTCGCGCTGCCCGAAGTTGCACGGCATCGTGCCGATCCACTCGTGCGCAACCATCACAAGTGGCTTCTTGAGGTCGTCCGCCTGCAGGCCCACCGAGTAGAAGTACGACCGGGCGGCCGCGCGATCGGGCCCATCAACCAGCGTGTGGCTGCGGTGGCGAGGGTCAAATGCCATCTCACGGTCTCCTGGATCGACGCCGAGGGGGGATTGGGGCATCGTACCAGCGCCGCCTCTCCGGTGGAGTCCGAGCGACTCGTTACCGCAGCGGAGGGGCCGCGTATAGTGCGACCATCAGCAAGGCAGTGGCTCGGAGGATCGATGTACAAGAAGGTGCTGCTCACGCTCGATGGTTCCGAGCTGTCGGCGCTGGCCATTCCCCACGCCGCTCAGATCGCGAGCGGCTCCGGCGCCGAGGTGGTGCTCCTGCGCGTTGTGGACTCCGTCGGGCACATCATCGCCCAGACCACGCCCGCGGGATTCGAGCCGATGCCGGGCGCCGTGACGGCCGAACTCGCCCAGGAGGCGGTCGCGGGGCAGCGCGCGGCAGCAGAGCGCGACCTGACGCAGGTGGCCCAGCAACTCAACGCGCAGGGAGTGACGAACGTGGCCCTCGAGATCGTCGAAGGGGTGCCGGGCGACGCGGTGGTTGACGCGGCGACCCGCCTGGGTTGCGACCTCGTCGTGATGGCCACGCACGGACGCTCGGGTCTTGGCCGTGCCGTCCTCGGCTCGGTGGCCGACCACGTGGTCCGCCACACGAAGTGCGCCGTGCTCCTGGTACGACCGACGCAGAGCTAGGCCGCGACGGGTTCGCACGAGAGGGGAAGGCGACCGTAGTCGTCTTCCCCTCTTGCTTTCCACCCGGAACCTCGAGGCGCCCGAGGCCAGACGCGTCCGCCGCTCAGCTGCCGAGCCGATCCGGCGGGAGCGCCACGTCCTTGCTGTGGCCGTTCGTGCGAGGACAGAAGTGCTCGACCCCCGGCTCGAGCGGGCGCTGGCACAGCGGGCAGATCGGGCGCCCCCCGCCGACGATCTCGGGAATCGACTGCACCAGGCCCAGGGCCATCGAGCGCGTGAGCTCCATGCGGAAGGTGGGCACGCTCCCCCGCTCGAGGTCTTCACGACTGTCGGCGGCGAGGATCACCCGCTCCGGCTCGGGCCTGAAATCGAGCCCGAGCCGTCCGACAGCGATCTCGATATCGCCGACCTCGAAGTCATCCACCGCGCGGACGGGGCTGGTGGGCCTGCCCCGCGCCAGCGAGCGATCCGCCAGCAGCTGAGAGATCGCTCGTCCGAGCTGGGACAGCATCTCCTTCTCGACCCACAGGGAGACGCGATTGCTCCCCGCCTGGGCGCGCACGCGGAACGTCCGCTGTCCGGGCGGCCCAAGGGTCTGCGCGTCGACCGCGTCCACCAGCCCGAGGTCGATCATGCGCCCTCCGCGTTCCGGGCAATCGTCGCCCGTGCATCCTGCAGCATCATCGCGTCCACGATGGCGAATGCAAGCGCCGCGACGGTGCCTCGAACACAACCACACGTCGCGGCGCGGTCGCGGAGTCCCAGCCACCAGCGACTCGAGGGATTCGTCGAGCCGCCATCCGTGATTCACGATCCGCGCCTCCAGGAGCGGTACGAATCTCTATGATTCCCCGGTAACCGGTGAACACACAGGGGGCGTATCCGATGACCACCACCCAGTTGCCGCTTGCGGACCGCGTGCGTGCTGTCCTGGACAACAAGTCGCTGCTCAAGCACCCGTTCTACCAGGCGTGGTCGGCGGGAACGCTGCCGCGCGAGCGCCTGCAGGAGTACGCGCGCCAGTACTTCCACTTCGAGGCGGAGTTCCCGCGCCTCCTCAGCGCGATCCACACGCGCGTCGAGGACCCGGAGGTGCGCCAGCATGTCCTCGACAACCTCTGGGACGAGGAGCACGGCCCGCGCAACCACCGCCAGCTCTGGGTCGACTTCGCGGGCGCCCTCGGCGTCTC